>CAXGQC010000030.1:0-14531 GCA_964011795.1 uncultured bacterium
GTCTCTGGACTCGCTGGTGAGAGAACCACCTCCTTCGGGGGGTGGTTTTTTTGTTATCAAGGGTGCAGTCAATCTGGAATCGCGATATCATCAGTTTCTACCTGATGCGGAAGTAGCTCAGTGGTAGAGCGCCTCCTTGCCAAGGAGGAGGTCGCGGGTTCGACCCCCGTCTTCCGCTCCATATTCTTAGGCGATCGTGTGACATGTCGTAGATAGACGTAAATATTGAGGGATCATGTTCGAGTGGAAGAGGCGCGCAATAGTCTTTGGACTGGCCCTAGTAATAGCCGTGACGGTCGGACTGACTATACGGGTGTGTGAGACTGATACGAACCAATCACAGAGCCCCACATCCTCAATTAGCAGAGCGACATCCACTCCGGTAGTGTTGGTTGGTTCTGCTGCAGATAGCGTGAGCCCAACACCTGAGCCGGAGGTGCAAGTCACCTTGTTGGGCTTGTGTCGCGGTGAATACGGTAGCGTATCGCATGAGTACTGTCTCGAGCAATTTGACCGTGATGGAGGGAGACTCGGTCTAGGAGAGCCCGTCACCATTATTATGGACGTTGGTGGTGCGACGAACGAATTTGAGTTCAGTCTCGATGGTACTAATGATCCGCGCCTGGGCCATATCATTGATATGGCAATCACTGAGTTTGCCCCAGGGACTGCGCATACAGTACAGATTCGTTACCGCGGTGGACCTTGGTCCGATCCATTGGAATTCACGGTTGACTTACTAGACCCACTAGCCCCAATCGTTTCGAGTATTTGTGCAGAGGGTGGGTGTGCACCCGTTACAGTACTTCCAACTGCTGGGATCAGTAATACGGAGGATGCTTTCTATCCCCTGGTTGAAGATGTGGTAGGTGTTGCCCGTGGTGGGATGTGGGAATGGATGGATCAGTCCTATATTTGGGTCGAATTCATGCTCAACAGTGATGCAGGCTACATAGGTTGTTCCAATTGTGATGCTGCTCAGGCTGCAGGCGTCACGTACCCTGATCGACTTCCATTCGGTGAAAGTGGGATTTTTTATAATTGGGATCTGCGAGATCTTGATTCAGGGAAACATGATATGCAAGCCCGTTTACGGAACTCGAAATACATTGGACCGTGGTCTGCGGTATTTGAATTTGTGGTTGAGTAGGGTATTTTCAGAGGTCACCAATGCTTGCAACCTTCCGACAAATTATTCGATTGTTTTGTATTGGGATGGCTATAGGGATCGCAGACCTTATCCCAGGTGTGAGTGGTGGAACTTTCGCATTCGCCTTTGGAATTTGGGAACGAATTCTTTTGACTATAAGCCAACTGTTAGGGGTTGGTGGTGCTTTAGTCCGGTTCCACTTTGGGATTGGGTATCAGCGACTGCGTGAAATTGATTGGGTATTGGTATCTTCAGTTGGATCAGGTGTGCTGTGTGCCTTGTTTCTGGGGGCCTCGTTTATCGGAACACTTTTTGATGACCATCAAGAGGCAACGAGGGGTTTCTTTCTGGGTATCGTTGTTGGCTGCTTGCCGGTCCCATTTCGACTGGTATCAAGCTGGACTCCTAGAAAAATTGGTCTACTGATAGGGTCGCTATTGTTGATTTTCATACTTTCGGGTATTCCCGATCGCGAAGTAGAGGACCCGCACCTTGCAGTTCTATTTGTGGCATCGATAGGGAGTATATGCGCGACGATTTTGCCGGGACTAAGCGGTTCTTTTCTCTTGCTTGTGTTCGGTCTCTATGACGTATTTATTGATGCTGTAAGAGAACGAAATTTGGTCATCTGGGCTGTGTTTGCTGCTGGAGCCTGGATAGGTATGTTTCTTTTCTCATCAGGGATTCGCTGGGTACTGAACAGATACTATGAGTATGTAATGGCGGTAATTCTTGGTTTGATGATAGGTGGGTTAAGGGTGCTCTGGCCGTGGATCGATGATACAAGGGATTTGGTATTACCTGCGGATATGAATACTATTGGCCTTATACCTCTGTGGGGTGTTCTTGGAATCAGTGCGTCGTTTTTTCTGGTCAGACTGCTGGGACGTCGTACTGAACCTGTATCTGAGCATAGGCGATGACTAGTCTGGTCCTGGTACCGAAGGTGGGACTCGAACCCACACGAGATTTTACCTCGGCGGATTTTGAATCCGCTGCGTCTGCCAATTCCGCCACTTCGGCATATTGACTATGCTAGCGTGGTTTTGTGTGGGCCGACAGAGTCAACTATGGGCGCTAATGCGTCTAAGGTTTACGATTGATTTACGTTGGCGGATGGTGTAGAGGTAGCACACGGGACTTTGAATCCCATAGCCCAGGTTCGATCCCTGGTCCGCCAGCCACCCATACTTTCCCACTTGCTTTGCGGATTTAAATAGGGGAGAATTGGAGTACGCTCCTCGATAGCTCAACGGTAGAGCAGCCGGCTGTTAACCGGCAGGTTCGTGGTTCGAATCCACGTCGGGGAGCCAATAAGCAAGAATTTAATATCACCGTTAATATTTAATCACTCGAAATGGAGCTTGTCTGAATTGACAAGATCTGGGGGGTGTTTTGATGACCGATATTCCAGAAGATCTTAATAAGGTCGATGAGCGATGGTTGACTGAGGTGCTGACCGAGTCACATACAATCTCTCATGACAACAAAGTGGTCTCTATTACTAAAGATACTCATGGTGCGGGACTAGGATATCTCAGTGAAATTGAACGAATCAATGTGAACTATGCATTTAATGAGGGTGAATATCCTGAGCAGTTGATAGCGAAGTTTCCAACACCATCTCCGAAATCAAGAGCATTAGCCACCCTATTTGATAGCTATCAGCGTGAGGTGCTTTTCTACAGGGATTACGCGCCTGATCTAGATATAAGGACACCTCGGTGTTACTGGGCAGATATCGAAGAGGAACCTACCGTATCAAAGCTAGTCAATAAAATTCTCCAGCTGCTCCCTGACACTGTAGTCGTCCGATTACTGGATAAATTGCTTGAAAGCGCAGGACAGAATCAGCGTCGATCGGGGCTTCTTCTCGAGGACCTTTCCAGTGCTCGAGTGGGCGATCAGGTAGAGGGATGTGATGTGGCCGATGCTGAGGCAGCCCTGCGGTCTATTGCTAAATTCCATAGCGCTTTTTGGGGTCAAAGTTTTGATGATGTCGATTGGATTCACCCCGGGTCCAACCAAAGTAAAGTACAGCATGGTCTGTTCATGAAGGCGCTGCCGGCTTACAAGGAGTTATTTGCTGACTTGATAGATGAAACAGTGAGCGAACAACTAAATTGGCTAATCGAACATGGAGTTGAGGTGTTGGAAAAATGCAGCCGTAATACGACACTGATTCACGGTGATTTCCGACTTGATAATATCTTTTTTCAGAGCGATGGTTCAGACCCGATCCTGATTGATTTTCAAACAGTCAATGTTTACACGCCAATGACCGATGTGGCTTATTTTCTCTTACCTAATCTTCACGACGACAATCAGGACTCACAGATGGATTTAGTTAGGTATTACTGGGAAAAATTGACAGAGAATGGTGTATCGGACTATTCGTGGGAGGATTGTTTAGCGGATTATGAATTGGCTCAGTGGTGGCTGATTCATAGAGGAGTGATCCTGATCGGACTGGTTGATTTTTCCCATCCTCGAGGTGGACTGTTGATCGAAACCGCTGTTCGTAGAGGGTTGAAAGGTGGATTAGCAAGCCTGCCTTTACCATGGTAAACAGAAAAAACGTCTTGGTTTTACAAACCTCGCTTATATTTGGGAGTGCCTCAAGTGGCTGAAGAATTGATTCTCAGTGTTGAAAACGATCTGCAACTTCGTCGTCCGATTTTGATTTGCGGATGGAGTGGTTGGAATGACGCTGGCATGGCAGCGTCTGACTCGGTGGCTTTCATGCGGACCCGCCTCAAATTTCAAAAAATAGCAGAGATAGATCCCGATTCTTTCTATGATTTTACCCAGGTCAGACCCACCGTTCATCTGTCAAACGGTGAACGTATTTTGAAATGGCCGTCTAATGAAATTTCGGGTCAGAGATTTGAGAATGGTCCGCATGATTTAATGTTACTGCACGGCATCGAGCCGCATTTAGCATGGCAGACGTACGTTGATAGTATATTGACGATATGCCGTGATTACGAGGTATCGGGAGTCGTACTTCTCGGTGCCCTGCTGTCCGATGTCAGTCATCGAGCAGAGAGCACTGTAAATGGATCTAGTACAGATAGTGATCTCGCGACGCTACTAGAGATAGAACCTCGTACTCGGGGCAGTTATGAGGGTCCTACCGGTATTGTGGGAGTGATGTCCGAGGCCCTGCGGGATGCTGGTATACCGTCCGCATCCTTGTGGGCCAACGCGCCATACTATCTAGGCTCCGGTAAAAATCCTCGTTGTCAATTAGCTCTACTTAAACGAATCAATAGTACTTTTGGCTTGGAGATGTCTCTGCACGATATGGAAAGCCGGATCGCCCGTTGGGAGGCCAGAATCGAAGGTGAGCTGAACAAAGATCCTGATTTAGCCGCCCTGGCAGATAAGATAGAGAACCCAGAGACGGATGCTTCGAATGAATTGGACGTCCTGCCAGATAGCGATGAAATCGTCGACGAAATTGAAAACTTTTTCCGGGAACAGCAGGATGAAGATCCAGCCTAGTTAGATGCATGACTTGCGCTCGTGCTTATGAATATATAACCTATCTGATAACAAAGTTCAGGTCTTTAATCTAGTCCCGAGAGGCTAGGAAGGCAAAGCATGCTACATAGCCACAAGTTTGGTCATAGTGCTGCGGCACAAAATTCGAGACATCTGTCCCCATTTTGGGGATTTTTTTTTATCACTTTGAGTCCCAAGAGGACTGAATCCCGGAGTTTTCAATGAGTTCCGGAACGGCAGTAGTGTTAGATAACGTAGCAGTAGATCGCACTGTTCGCAGACTAGCCCATGAGATAGTCGAGTTCCACGATGGTGTTGCGGACGTCGTGCTAGTAGGGATTCAAAAAGGCGGAGCTCTTTTAACTAAGCAATTAATTCGTGAGATTTCGAACATTGAAGATACTCCCGTCAAATGGGGTACATTGGATATCACATTGCATCGAGATGATTTAGGGCTGGCTGGACTTCCCTCAGCTCCGTTAGGATCAGAGCTTCCTGATATCGACAACCGTATCGTGGTGCTCGTAGATGACGTTCTGTTTACAGGCCGGAGCGTCCGTGCTGCGCTGGACGCAATTAATTATCTTGGACGCCCCAAGGCTGTCCGATTGGCAGTACTTGTGGATAGAGGTCACCGTGAACTTCCGATTCGAGCCGATATAGTTGGGAAAAACATCCCTACTGCTATGGGAGATGAAATTCAAATTTCGGAACTGGACCAAAGGATTGATAGCGTCCTTTTAAGACGAGGTGAGAATCAGTGATGACCAAGGAGAGAAAATATTCCTCTGATCTTGAGGATACTAGTTTTGCAGATGGACAGCCTGACCTAGTGTGGGACCACGAAAACGTGCTTGATTTGGATGATTTCACAGTACAAGAGATAGAAACAGTCATTGCTCTTGCTGAGCAAATGAGAGAAGTATTGGATCGTCGAATTGCTCGAGCACCGGCTTTGCGAGGGTTTACAGTTGTAAATTTGTTTTTTGAACCGTCCACGAGAACTCGCGCGTCGTTTGAGCTTGCTGGAAAGGTACTTGGTGCAGATGTAATCAGTGTGAGCGCAGACAACTCTTCCGTGGTTAAAGGTGAGTCACTAATTGACACAGTTAAGACATTGAGTGCTATGCGAGCCGATGCGATCGTCATGCGCCATTCTATGTCAGGTGCACCATACTTGGCTTCAACTTATACCGATGCAGCGATAGTAAATGCTGGCGATGGTTCTCATGCACATCCCACCCAGGCCCTTCTTGATATATACACGTTAAAACAGCGTCTTGGTAGTCTCCATGGCAAAAAAATTGTCATGGTTGGGGACATATCACATTCTCGAGTGGCACGTTCCGGGATATGGGGTTTTTCCGCTATGGGTGCGGAAGTTGTCCTCTGTGGTCCTCCCACATTACTTCCTGCAGGATTGAATGAGAATCTTGATGTGTCTACCAAATCAACTAATTTGCCATCAGTTCAGGTAGAAACTGATATTGACGTCGCGCTTGATAATGCTGATGTGGTCATGGCCTTGCGATTGCAAAAAGAGCGCCAACAAGGCGGTCTTTTACCGTCATTGCGAGAGTATTCAAAGCTCTATCAGGTTACACAGGAGCGTCTAAGTAGAGCCAAGCAAAACCATGTTCTCATGCACCCAGGGCCAAAAAATGAGGGCATAGAGATCGCAGGTGATGTTGCCTCTGGAAGTAATTCGACTATAGAGGAACAGGTTACAAATGGGGTAGCTGTCCGTATGGCGTTGTTATACCTATTGGCTGGAAAAGGACAGGCAGGTAACAATTGACAACCTTGGCAATTCATAATGCTCGAGTAATTGACCCGAAATTAGGCCTAGACGGCTTAATGGATATAGTGGTGGTTGATGGCCGAATAGCTCGAATAGGCCCAAATGAGGCTGAGATGGTGATAGAAGCAGAGCGTATCGATGCCAGCGGGCTAACCGTAACACCTGGTTTCGTTGACCTTCATTGCCACCTTAGAGAACCAGGGTTTGAACAGAAGGAAACTATTGCCACAGGCACATCGGCAGCAGCCAAAGGGGGCTTCACAACTGTCTGTGCAATGCCAAACACTGACCCGCCACTTGACTCCCAGGCGACCGCTGAAAGTGTTCTGCATCAAATCGAACAATCTGCATTGGTGAGAGTTCTTCCAATCGGTTGTATCACCCGGGGACGAGCAGGAAATGAGCTTGCGCCCGCTGCTGAACTTGTCGAGTCAGGAGTTGTTGCGATATCCGATGACGGAGATGCCGTAGCAAATACCGCTCTCATGCAGGCAGCCCTATCTTATAGCTCCTTATTTGCGCTCCCGGTTGTTCAGCATGCAGAAGATCCAGCACTTGTGGCCAATGGGCAGATTCATGAGGGATGGGTATCTACAAGATTGGGATTACGGGGTCGACCTTCTTCGGCGGAGGAGATATTGGTGGCCAGGGATATAGCACTAGCAGAAGTCACAGGTGGTCATCTTCATTTGGCTCATATCTCCACTTCAGGTTCAGTTGCACTTATCGCCGCGGCTAAGGATAGAGGGATTCATGTGACAGCTGAGGTCACCCCTCACCATCTCACGCTGACTCACGAGATAGTTGCATTCGATGGACAATCCCCAGCGATTCAGTACGATACATCGGCAAAAGTGAACCCGCCACTACGCGAACCTCAAGATCTAGAGATATTAACTGAAGCGGTTGCCCGAGGAACCGTAGATGCTATTGCCACTGATCATGCTCCTCATTCAAAATCTGATAAAGAAATCGAATTTGATTTGGCAGCGCCTGGTATTTCGATGCTTGAAACTGCGTTCGGGCTGGCTATGAAAAGAGTGCATGACGGGTCACTGAATTTGGCCACCTTGATTAAAACTCTTACCAGCGGTCCAGTAGACTCGTGGTCTTTGGAAAGGCGCACAAATACACCCGGCTTAGGGACTCTCTCACCTGGTTCACCTGCCGATATAGCGATTATTGACCCTGATTTGTTGTGGGAAGTCGACACGCGGGAATTTCTGTCAAAAGGTAAAAATACTCCGCTAGATGGCTGGGAATTGAAAGGGAAAGTATTAGCGACATTATTCAATGGTGAACCTGTATATGTAGGTTCGGAGATGTCCTCCAGGCTGCGGTTGAACTATGAAGGTGGTAGATAATTGATGTCAGACGAAATAAGTAGCCAGAAAGTTGCTCATCTAGTACTCAGTGATGGCAGGCATTTTTCTGGTCAGGCAATGGGTGCTGGCACGCGTGTAACTGGTGAGGTTGTATTTACTACTTCAATGACCGGGTACCAGGAAGCATTAACCGATCCCTCTTTTGCTGGGCAAATCCTTACGATGACATTTCCTCTTCAGGGTAACTATGGAGTGACGTCTTACAATAATGAAAGTGATCGGATTCATGCTCGCGGATTTGTGGTGCGGGAATTAACGGAATTACCCAGTCACCGTAACTCAATTATGACCTTGGACACATTCTTAGCGAATCAAAATATTCTTGCTCTCACGGGTGTTGATACTAGGTCATTAACTAGGCATTTGCGTTCGTCTGGGGTCCTTATGGGGACAATCACAGTTGATGAAACTGTAGAGGAAGCAGTACATCGACTTCGAATGGAACCTGATTATGTGATGGGAAACTACGTTGAAGAAGTGACTTCTACTTCGATCCACCAATACGCGGCTTCCGACAAATCATCTAAATCTGAAGGAATTGTGTCAGGTGATTCACCACACATTGTCCTTCTCGATCTTGGCGTCAAGAATAACATCATGAGGCTGCTGGAGGCGCGCGGTTGTAGAATTACCGTGGTTCCGCATAATACTGATGCTGCTGGAATTGCAAATTTGACACCAGACGGCATCCTACTATCGCCAGGGCCGGGTGACCCTGAACTGTTGGGCGATGTTACTGAAACTGTAAGAAGTCTCGTGGGTAGTGCTCCTATATTGGGTATATGTTTAGGGCATCAGGTAGTGGCCAAAGCATTTGGCGCTACGACATATAAAATGAAGTTTGGTCATAGAGGGGCTAACCATCCAGTCATCGATACCGTTACTGGTCAGGTATATATAACTTCTCAGAACCACGGATTTGCGGTGGATGCTGCAGGACTCTCAGCAGATATGGAGGTTACTCAGGTTCACCTAAACGATGATTCTGTTGAGGCAATGGAGCATCGTACTGAACCGGTATTCACTCTGCAGTATCATTCAGAGGCTTCACCTGGTCCGAATGATACGGAATATATTTTCGATAAATTTATGACACTCGTCAAAGAAGGGATATGATCATTTCGCTGTCATCTGATTCTGAATCGTTGCATAGTGACTACGAGAAGAGAAGAAATGCGGACTGGGATTCCGTGTTTTTGAATAACTCCGAAGTCCCGCCGAATTATTGGGAGTACTGGGAGTCATTTTCCAATGGATGGCGAGTGCCTATCCAGTTTCTTCAACCGGTTGGACTTGATTCTCCAAGGAGTTTCGAGGGACTCGAGCCGCTTCTGAGTCTACTCGACAAATCGAGTGAGGTAGATGTTCCACCAACAGACTGGATGCATATCACATGGGCGCATGTGGGTTTTCTGATGGCTGCAGATATCATGTGGTCACAGGTGGAAACCTTTTATGTGAATTCCAGCCCGAGACTCCGTAGAGTGGAGCCGTTTGACATTTCGCTATCAGGTATATCGGTGGATTCTGATGGATGTATCTATGTCGGAGTTTCCGATGATGGCCTTTTTAGGGAAGCACGGAAACAAGCTAGGAATGGTGTTCCGAAAGTGTATGAAGTTCTTAGAGAGTCTGCAGATTTTGCGACGGGCCAAGATTTGTTTGTTCCTCGAATCGTGATTGGTCACTTAAATGGTCAGGGTACACGCGACGCGTTATTTGAGAACTTATCGCCATGGAGAGAGACGAACTTCGGGAGGGTGTCTCTCACGCATTTACAGATTGGCAGAGTCCCAATTATGCCTCATGACCATTACGCGTCACTGGATATTGTTGCACAAATAGAAATGCGTGGTGAGAAGTACAGAGAGGGATATCACAACTAATTATGACTAGTAATGTTTTGGTGGTCGTGTAGCACATGGACGAAAAGAAACCTGAATCAGTTTTGATAATTGGGAATGGACCAATAGTCATTGGGCAGGCAGCTGAGTTTGATTATGCCGGGACCCAAGCCTGTAAAGCGATGCGTGAGGAAGGAGTTCGGTCGATTCTGGTGAACTCTAATCCAGCTACGATCATGACCGATGACGGTGTGGCTGATGTTACATATATTGAACCATTAACTGTGGAAGTTCTGACCCGAATTATAGATAAGGAACGACCTGACGCCGTGTTGCCTACGCTTGGTGGTCAAACTGGACTCAATTTAGGTATGGAGCTCGCCAAGCAGGGCATCCTTGAAAAATACAATGTTCGCATGCTTGGTTCGACTGTTGAGACCATCCACCGAGCCGAAGACAGAGAAGCATTCCGGTCTTTGTTAGATGAACTCGGTGAACCGTATCCCGTATCAGTGATAGTTGAAAGCTGGGAAGCTGGACTTGCCGCGTTAGACGAGATAGGACTGCCCGCGGTGATCAGGCCCGCATATACATTAGGTGGAAGTGGCGGTGGTATTGCGACTTCGCATAAAGAATACGAAGAAATAATAAAATCAGGGTTGGAAGCGTCTCCAATCACTCAAGTTCTTGTTGAAAAAAGTCTCCTCGGCTGGAAGGAGCTTGAATATGAAGTTATGCGCGACGGTAATGATACGTGCATAACTATATGTAATATGGAAAATCTGGACCCTATGGGAGTGCATACAGGGGATTCCATAGTTGTGGCTCCCTCCCAAACACTGACCGATAAGGAATATCAGATGTTGCGGAACAGTGCTCTGAAGATAATTAGAGCGCTCGGAATAAATGGCGGCTGTAACGTGCAATTTGCTCTTGCGCCCCGATTTGATGATTTGTCTGAAGATACTGATCAAGATCAATCTCATCCGGAATATCATGTGATTGAGGTTAATCCGCGTGTATCACGGTCCTCAGCCCTAGCGTCCAAAGCGACTGGTTATCCAATTGCCAGAGTGGCGGCGAAACTGGCACTAGGGAAAAAATTACATGAAATAGAAAATGCGGTGACTCGAAGAACGACGGCGGCTTTCGAACCAGCACTGGATTACACAGTAGTAAAGATTCCCCGTTGGCCATTCGATAAATTTTCGACCGGTGACAGAATTCTCGGGACTCAGATGAAGGCCACGGGGGAAGTGATGTCCATTGCCCGCACATTTGAAGAAGCTCTTCAAAAGGCAGTGAGATCACTTGAAGTTGGCGGTCGTTCTATTCTCTGGGAACGCTCCGAATGGGTTGAAGAGCCATATTTAGAAGCCACTGATGAACGTATATGGTCTTTAATTTCTGCCCTTCGTCATCATAAAAGTCCTCGTGAGTTATCGGAATTAACTGGGGTTGATATGTGGTTTTTAGAACGCTTGAAGCGAATAATCGACATGGAGAAGAATCTCCTTTCAAATGATCTCTCACCGAATCTGTTGCGTAGTGCGAAGCGCCTAGGTTTTGCGGATAGAGACATAGCGACCCTCTCAGATAAGCTCCCAGAGCAGGTGAGAACCTTACGCAATGATTGGGAGGTCAAGCCTGTGTACAAGATGGTTGATACCTGTGCGGCTGAATTTGACGCGGTAACCCCATATTTTTATTCAACCTATGAGGAGGAGAACGAGGCCATTCCGGTCTACGAAGATCGGATGTTGGTCCTCGGCTCTGGACCAATTCGTATAGGTCAGGGTATAGAATTTGACTATTGCTCAGTTAAGGCAGCTCAGGCTTTACGTGAAGCAGGGGTTTCGGCGATTATGGCTAATTCTAATCCGGAAACCGTTTCGACCGATTTTGACACCTCAAATCGACTCTACTTTGAGCCACTCGATGAAGAAGCCATTAGAGACTTGTTAGAAAATGAGGCCGGTGATGATCGAGCCCCGCCGTCAATTGTGCAATTTGGTGGCCAGACGGCAATCAGTGTTGCAGATCCTTTACAACGGGCAGCCTTCCCGATTGCAGGTTCCTCAGCAGCTACGATTGATACAGCTGAGGATAGAGGACAATTTGGCGCAATGCTTGAGCGTCTGAATATTCCGCAACCTCCGGGAGCAGTCGTTACAGATCTTGAAGATGCCCTGCAAGCTGGGGATGCTATTGGCTATCCGGTTCTAGTTCGACCATCCTATGTATTAGGTGGGCGTGCGATGGAGATAGTCCAAAATGCCAACGAGATGGTCACTTTCTTTGCCGAAGCGCAGAAGGCTGTGTCTGACACTGAAAACAACAATGTACTGATCGATAAATTCATCGAAGGTCCGGAAGTGGAAGTTGACGCCGTCTGTGACGGAGGGTACGTGCTGATTCCAGGGATTATGGAACATGTTGAACGTGCCGGTGTGCATTCGGGAGATTCAGTCGCTGTGTATCCGCCACAAAGCCTGGAAGCCGATCAGATTGATGCGATTGTTGATTACACCACCCGCATGGCCTTGAGCCTCGATGTAAAAGGGCTTATGAATGTTCAGTTTGTGATTTCTCGTGAAGCTGATCCTAGTGGTCCTGGTGTTTTTATCATCGAAGTTAACCCACGTTCATCGAGGACAGTACCGTTTATATCAAAAGTCACAGGTATTCCACTAGTGAATCTAGCCGTCAATATCATGCTCGGCAGGTCGCTTTTGGAGCAGGGATACGATTCAGGACTATACCCAGCACCGAATTTGGTAGCTGTGAAAGCGCCAGTATTTTCGATGAATAAATTAACTAATGTCGACACATTTTTGGGCCCTGAAATGAAATCTACTGGCGAAGTAATGGGAGTTGATAAGACCTATAGTTCGGCGATGGAGAAAGCTATGATCGCCTCTTCTATGGATATTGAACCTGGGACACCATTTCTCTTGTCGATTTCAAATCAGACGAAATCAGAAGCTACTTCACTTATTCGGACACTGCATGAAGCTGGGAGTCCTCTGTTTGCTACTGAAGGGACCGCCACTCTTATTTCAGCGCTGGGTATTCCTGTGACAACAATTTCCAAACGACTTGACGACTCGGAAAGTAATGTTGTTCAGCTTATTAAGCAGGGTGACGTCGGCGCCGTTATTAACACTTTGGAAGGAGGTAGGACGGAAGTGAGACGTGATGGTTTTTTCATCCGCCGAGCGGCAACTGAAATGCGGATACCATGCTTTACGTCGTTAGATACTGCTCGTGTTGCTGTTGATTCTATAGATAATTCAGTGAGGAAAAATTACAATATTTTACCTCTGAGCGATTACAGGTCATGGGAATAATTTCGAATATTGAGGCGGGTTAATGACTTTGCATAGCGAGACCGCACATGTCATTGAAAACATTCACCTGTATGGACTAACTCATCTAATGTGGCTAGAAGTGAGTGACTTATATGAGTCAGCAAGCCCGGGCCAGTTTCTTATGATCACGTGTGGCGATGCGGAGGGATCCTTTCCCGAGCCATCATTAGGGCGTGCCATGTCAATTTTTGGTATTAGAACAGACGGTGGCACTCAACAGATTGGAATTCTCTACGATGTTGTCGGTAGAGGCACCAGGTGGATGAGCCAGCAGGAAGAAAATGCCGAAGTTCGGATATTAGGCCCGCTTGGCAAAGGCTTTGCCCCAAATCTTAATCTGAGAAATATGCTTCTGATTGGTGGTGGAATTGGAATAGCTCCTTTGATTTGGTTGGCGGATCATTTGGTAGATCGCGATTTGCGAGTGACTCTAGTGCACGGAGCGGGCGATGCCGACAAAATATTCCCGGCTAGTCTGCTTCCGACGGATGTGGAATTTGTGGCCGTCACTGAAGATGGCTCAATGGGCGAAAAGGGTTTGGTTACAGCACCGTTTGAGAGGCTTCTTGACTGGTCTGATCAGTCGTTTGCTTGTGGCCCTGACCCCATGTTGCGAGCACTCAATGGTGTGCGGAAACAGCATATGGTGGATAAAGAATTACAGGTACTTATGGAGGCGCGAATGGCTTGTGGATTTGGCGTGTGCTATTCCTGTGCAGTATTCCCACGAAAAGGGAAAAAGGGAGTCGAACTAATTTGTACCGACGGACCTATGTTTGACTCATCTCATGTGTTTGGTTGAACTACCTTTTCGGGCCTCGGATTTTTCCAACTAGCGGAATATTTGTCACTATGGCGGCTAGGAATGCCCCGCCGGAGATTCCCATGCCGATTGAGAATAACCATCCAAAGAAAGCAGGCTGGATATTTAAAAAGGAATTCCCCATTACCAAGCCGCAAATTAATCCGATGAGTACGAGTAGCGTTTCGAGCCGGAATAGCAGCTTCATGTTATTTTGTCGACGAAATTATTGAGGTCAAGATATTTATCTGCGATTGCTCTGATTTCCGAGGAGGTGCTTCCCGCGAATGCTGCAGCCTCCACCCGAACACCCTTGGATTGGACCGCTTCTACAGCTCTTGAGAAATCTGCATCTCCACTTACCAACGTAATTACATCAAGTCTTTCGGCCATTGAAAGCATATCGACAGTCATTTCGACATCGCAGTTTCCTTTAATGGAACCGTCCGCAAAGCGCTTCAATGGGCTTGTGACTAACCGATAGTCATAGTTAAGGAAAGGTGCTATAAATTTCTGGTTTTCTATGGGTTCACGTGGGTCATCAGAAATCGGGCAATAGGCTATAGCCCTTACCAACTGCCGGTCTTCAGAGAGGAACGAGAGTAATTTTCCCATGTGTAACTCGACATCTTCGATACCGTAGATAAGATTAGGAACGTCTACGAAAATCC
>CAXGQC010000031.1:0-14529 GCA_964011795.1 uncultured bacterium
TTGAGGTAAATAGATCGAATTCAATTCCAAGTGAATCGAACGTTTGTAGGAATGAGTTATGGTACCGTTCGAAGATATCTTTGGGAGTAACCCCCTCTTCCTCTGCTCGAACAGTTACTGGTGTGCCGTGTGAGTCTGAGCCCGATACCATCAATACGTGGTTACCTTTCATTCTGTGGTATCTGGAGAAAATATCGGCAGGGAGGTAGGCACCTACAAGATGCCCTAAATGCAGGTGATTGTTTGAATAAGGCCATGCCACCGCTGTGAGTATGTATTTCTTTGAATTGTCAGTCACTAAGCCAGCCTATATCTGCTAAAGAACTCTGGTTCGAGCATAGCTGGAGTAACCAGTTTGAATCTAGTGGATAACTTCCGATTACTCAATTAATTACTTATGAGAAAGTAAAACTTAAGATTCGCTAGTGCTCGAATTTGAAGTTGTTGCTATGCTAGTTCAAAGGTGGGGCCATCAATGGTTGCTGAAGAATCAGCCGCGACTCAGATAGATTTTACGTCGCCGGACAGTCCTGCACCGAAGAGTTTGGATCGTGCATACGGCTTTGATGACGTGGCGATAGTTCCCGGTGCGGTCACGACGAACCCTGATTTAGTGACTCCTGAGTTCACACTTTCTCAATACACATTTTCTAATCCGATAATTGCAGCGGCTATGGACGGTGTAACTAGTCCTGGCTTCGCATCTCGTATATCTAAACTAGGAGGCTTTGGGGTATTGAATCTCGATGGCCTTTGGACTCGTTACGAAGATGCTGAAGGAGTGCTCGAAGAAATAGCAGACGCGAAACTCGAGAACTCCACCGCAGTGATCCAGAGAGCTTATTCTGAACCTATAAAAGAGGCACTCGTAGGTGCCAGGATCGAAGAAATTAACTCGACTGGTTCTATATCGGCAGTTGCTGTAGCACCACAGAACGCAAAGAGATTCGCATTAATAGCGAAAGATGCTGGAGTGAATATCTTCAGTGTGGCAGCAACAGTTACAACGGCAAAACACGTATCTCGTTCACTTGAAGGATTGCAACTTGATAAATTAGTCAAGCAGATGGGTGATATTCCGATACTCGTCGGCAATACAGTGGATAAACAGGCGACTGTTGAACTTATGGAAACTGGCATACATGGGGTTTTGGTTGGTGTAGGACCAGGTGCGGCATGTACGTCCCGGGAAGTTCTAGGAATAGGGATGCCTCAAGTGTCGGCTACAATCGAGACGTCGCATGCTCGGGACGTGTACTACAAGCACACGGGTAGATACGTACCGATTATTACCGATGGCGGATTGAGAACTGGTGGAGACGTATCAAAGGCTATCTGTGCCGGCGCTGATGCGGTAATGATTGGTTCTCCATTTGCTTCCTGTGAAGGGGCACCTGGCCGGGGTTATCACTGGGGAATGGCGACTCCAAGTACCACCCTCCCACGAGGAGTAAGGGTTCAAGTTAAGCAAAATACAACCTTAGATAAGTTATTGTTTGGACCCACCTCCAAGACGGATGGCACCGAGAATCTAGTAGGTGCCCTCAAAACCTCGATGGGAACTTGTGGTGCACAAACCATCGAAGAGTTTCACGCAACAAGGATGATAATTGCTCCTAGCATCAAAACAGAGGGAAAGACATACCAAATATCTCAGACTCGGCCGGCGGGTGTGTAGTATCAGGACCCCTTAGTACTCAGATGCCGTAGCTAATTTCGAGCACTCGCCTAGTGTTGGCGAGATCACGGTGATGACTGATTTTGAGAGCTTTGTCGGTAATTGGCTCTATCCCACCGCGAATAATATCTTCGACCCAGCTGATCTGGCCTGCACCCACTTCGAGTAGCACGCAGCCTAGGTCCGCGGTTAGTACAGAGGAAAGTTGTGAGGCAAGCCGACGGAATAAGTCTAGGCCATCCTCTCCACCGTCGATTGCTACAAATGGTTCCTGCTCTCTAATCTCTTCGGGGAGGGTATTCGCTTCCTCAGTAGGTATATACGGAAGATTTGCGACCAAAACCGAGATTTTATGTTCCAGCGTAGCGGAGATATCAGATAGCAGATCGCCTCTGTTGAGCTCAATATTGTCATGTAGATTGAATAACTCTTCGTTTTTCTTGGCCCAGCGTAACGCGTCTTCGGAGACATCGATTCCATACACTCTGAAATTACTCAGATATCTCGCCAAGGTTATGGCAATTGCTCCTGAACCGGTACCCACATCGATGATATTTAAATATTCTGAAATGTTTTCTATTGCTTTGCACCGTTCCAAAGCAATTTCTACTAATATCTCAGTTTCGGGCCGTGGTATTAGTGTTCCAGGCCCAACCATGAGCGGAAGCCCAAAAAATTCTTTTTCCCCAAGGATGTATCCGATAGGCTCGTTTGCCAAACGCCTATCAAACACGAGGCTATATGCGTCCAAATATTCAGGTGCGATCTCGCTACCTTTATCTGCGATTACTTCTGTGCGGCTTGTAGCAGACACCTGCGCATACAACAATTCTGCCTGCAGGAGGCCATCGTCGATATCCCAAGCTAACTGGCGTTCTACTAAGGTATTTGCCGATATTCGAAGAAGTTCTCCGACCGTGCGCGTTTTCATTTTTAGGCCTAATCGCTTAAGTACTGCTTAGTTCGTATAGAAGAAGTGTGGCTGCACTCGAAACGTTCAGTGAGTCTACCTTTCCATTCATCGGAATTGATACCACTAAATCGCATTGCTGTTGCTGTATTTCACTTAATCCAGCCCTTTCCGATCCCATCACAACTAAAGTTTCGGCTGACCGGTCTATGTTTCTATAGTCGACAGTGGAAGAGCCTGAAGTACCAACTATTCTCACTCCATGTTTTCGTGCCCAATTCACGAGTTGATCCCAGGAGCACCGTATCAGGTCTTGGTAGAACAAAGCCCCGGTACTTGCCTTGATTGCAAGTGGACTATACGGATCTGCGGTGTTCCCTATCAGAATAACGCCAGCCGCTGAAACCGCTTCACTTGTTCGAATGATACTTCCGATATTTCCCTCGTCGGCCGCGGAATCTAGTGCGATCCATAACGAATCTTTTTTGCCGGTATGTATCGATTCTAGTTCTGACCAGATTTGTCTAACGACAGCCGCGATTCCTTGCGGGCCGTCCCTCTTGGACAGACTTCTGAATACTTCTTCGGTTACTTCGAGTACAAGCAGTGTCGAATTTTCAAGTAACTGTTTCACAGTCTCGCTTTTGAGGAGGTTAGGACAAACAATGAGGTGCTCAATGTCGGCGCCACTTTCGATTGCCGCTAGTGTGCTGTTGATCCCCTCCACGTACGCTTTACCTAACTGGTCTCTTTTTTTTCGCAGTCTCAAACCGCGAGCCTCAATAATATGAGGATTCCGTGTGGATGTTATAAGCGCTTTAGAGGTTTTCACGGTAATCCAATGTGGTTCAGTTCATGGATCTTTAGTCTACTATCGTCGCCCCTTTCGTCCAAAGTGGGTATTAAATGGATGCCTGGGGAGGAGTTGCTTGTTATGCTAGTTCAATGATTGAACGAATTACTGAACTAGTCCAGCACTATGAGTCTCTGGAAAAAATGCTTACCGATCCAGAGATATTGGCAGACCATAATCGTATTCGCGAAATTTCCCAAGAACGTTCTAACCTCACTGTAATAGTCAGTAAATATCATCAACTCGAAGAAATAGAGCGCGCTCTCAATGATGCTCGTGGAATGCTAAGGGACGACGATGAAGAAGTTCAAGAATTCGCACGAGTTGAGATAGAAGACCTTGAACCGAAATATAGTCAATTGGAGCACGAACTTAAGGTTTCACTTCTTCCGAAAGACCCAGCCGATGAGAAGGATGTGATCGTCGAGATTCGAGCGGGTGCGGGTGGTGACGAAGCTGGACTATTTGCTCACGATCTTTATCGAATGTATCAGCGATATGCTGAACGCCAACGATGGCAAGTGGAAGTGATTAATACGTCGGCTAATGACGCAGGGGGATTTCGCGAGATCACCTTCGAACTCAATGGTAGTGGTGCATATAGCAGACTTAAATATGAGTCGGGTGTACATCGTGTACAGCGTGTTCCCGAAACTGAAACACAAGGTCGAATACATACATCAACGGCAACGGTGGCTGTTCTTGCTCAAGTTGATGACGTTGATATGGAGATCAACTGGGACGAAGTGAGAATTGACACGTACCGAGCTGGCGGGGCTGGCGGGCAACACGTTAATAAAACTTCTTCCGCTGTCCGTTTCACACACGAACCAACAGGGATAGTAGTGACATGTCAAGATGAGCGGTCCCAGCTAAAGAATCGCGCTAAGGCAGAAACGGTCTTACGTGCACGCCTGTATGAAATTGAGAGAGATAAGATCGTCGCCGAACAGGCGGATGCGAGGCGTTCTCAGGTCGGATCAGGTGATCGCTCAGAAAAAATCCGGACGTATAATTATCCGCAGGACAGGATCACGGATCACCGTATAAATCTATCTACCCACGGCTTGCCGAAGATTCTTGACGGTGAAATCGACGTACTGATAGATGCAGTTGCTTCTGAGGAAGAAGCTCGAGCTCTTATGACCGCTGATTCTCCCACGAAATAAAGTGAACTAAAAATTCTGTTCGAAGGCAATCGTGATCCCGTCAGCTACTAAGTCTTGGAAAGCTTCAGGTGTGACATCTAAGTATTCTTGGAGCACGTCGGCAGTATGTTCACCGAGCAGCGGAGATCTTCCCGGTAGCAGTGCCCCTGACATGCGTAGTGGGTGCCTCATCAACTTTATCGTCCCGTTCACAGGGTGCTGCACCTCAGTAATGAAGTCTCGGGAAGTAAGGTGCTGGTCCGAGAATAGATCAAGAGTGTCAAAGACGTACGAAGCAGGCACTCCGCCTTCAGCAAGAATTTTCATTGCGTCTTGCTTGGGATGTTGAATGGCCCATTCCTGAATAATCTCTCGGAGCTCGGCTTCGTTCGTAACTCTTGCTTCAAGAGAATCAAATTTCGGATCAGCCAGCAATTCCGGTCTTTCGATTGCCGCAAATAATGCATCTTGCTGGACTAAGGTTACAGGGAAGATCATGACATAGTCGTTTGGACCACCACCTCTGGTCCGATAAAGACCTCCGCCTGTGCGCCCTCTTTTGGTGCCATAGCGCTGAGCCGGGTGTTTCCCCCAATTATCGAGATCTAGGGTTTTCATGAAAATGGTTACCGCCTCTTGCATGGAGACTTCTATAGTCTGGCCTTGTCCGGTTTGTTGAGCTTCAATATAGGCTGCTAGAATTCCCAGTGCCATTTGGATGCCTGTGCCGCTATCCCCTATTGTCGGGGCAACTACTTGCGGAGGTCCATCAGGGTCACCTGTGACGGAATACGTACCAGCCGCTGCTTGAGCCACCCAATCATAGGCGTTGTAGCCTGCATATGGTCCAGAAAGTCCGAATCCTTTTATACGTCCGTAAATTAGCTTTGGGTTAACTTTTTGCATTACATCAGCCGTTATATTGAGATTTTCCATTACCCCAGGTCCATAATTCTCGACGAACACATCACAGTTCTTAGCTAGATCGAGTAGGAGTTCACGCCCTCGGCTTTCTTTTAGATTTAGTACGACTGACTTCTTTCCACTGTTATAGTTCATGAAATATTGTGAGTCGCCAGGCATATTCACACCGGCAGCGCCCCGACCGGGATCTCCAGCGATTGATTCGATTTTGATAATTTCTGCGCCGAGCCATGCGAGGTACTGTGTGCAGGAAGTGCCTGCTTCGTACTGTGTCATGTCGAGAACGCGAATTCCTGCCAGGCTGCCCATGCTGTTTCCTTCGTTCATATCTTGATTGCCATCGGATTCTACCAGAAGGAAGCTCGATTATTCTATTTTTCCTGGGCGCTGAACGTGTTGTCTGAATTGGGGAGGATACCCATTTCTCGCGCGGTGGAGTTAAAGATACCTACTGTCATAGTTGAAGTTTCGACTTTTGCCCGTTCGCTATATAGCATTCCGCGACGTAACATTGTCTCTTTATCTGTCGGATCTGAGTTGAAGGCGATATCTGCTAACTTGCAGGCTAACCGCCATTCTTCTTGCGCTGCTAATTCCACGGCTCTTTCCATTAAGGCCTCTGTCCCGTTGGGGATTAATCGCACTAATTCCATGGCCATACTTGCTTCGCTGGGTGGTTTTAGATTTCCAGGCTGGCCGTCGTACCAGCCTCCATATAGTCGCCATATATTTCGTATTATGAATTCGGGCTCATCGTAAACAGGTTGAAGGAAATGTTTTTGTAAGAGTGTTTTAGGCACGGTTACTTCAGATAATATGGTGTCCAAAGGCACACCAGAATTCATTAGTTGGATCGTCTGATCTTCCAATGTTTGGAGATATTCAGCTGTACTGACCAACGCGTCACGGACCCGTTCCTTTCCAATTATTGGTGGTCCGTGCCCAGGAAGGATAATCCGTGCATTCAGCTCATTCATATGTAGCAGGCTGTTAGCCCAATCACCGCTATACCGCTGCACTTTTTGTGGATTGCCAGCGTTAGGGGCTGTCCAGACAAATAGATCACCAGTACAGATTGTTTCACGCTCCGGAATATGTAACCACAGGGCATCATCTGTTTCTCCGCGGGCGGGATTAATCTGTACGGTTACTGATCCTACATTGAGTTCGGTGGGGTCACTGATCTCTCTAGTAGGTCGAACATAGTCTTTCTTCCACGATCCGACACTAGCACCACCTCGGAATTGCCTGCTGTTGATTACTTCATTAAATCCTGCGGTTTTGGCATATCGGTCAAAACGATGATTAATCGCAGGATGAGCAAGAATTTCAGGGCTATTCCAGCCGTTTTCATTAGCTTCGTTGATATAGCGCTCGGCACCGAAGCAGTGATCGTGATGCCCATGCGTGAAAACCACTGCCTTGACAGGTAGATTTGGAAAAATCCCCCTAATCTGATCAAATTTGCGTTCCGCATTGTTGGTTGCTCCTGGATCGACCACGAGTAACTCTGTGCCACCATGAATCAGACTGAGATTTGCAAATGAGGATGCAAACCATACCCCGTTGCTAACTTCTTCGAATGTATTCAGTGCTCTCCAAGGATGTCTGTCCGAAGTTGGGCCCTCAGTCCACATTTGATCTGCATATTCAACTAGAGTGGGCATAGTTCAAATTTTCCTTCCCTTTTCATATGTTTCGATTAACACGCCAGAAGCGCGACAGAACGGAGTCGTTGTAGTTATAGGCATCATGATAGTAGTTGGTCAAATTTGACGGCTTCTGGAGAACTTGATCCTCAGATGCTAACGGTATTAGCGCTGGCCCGAGATCAAGTAAGCGCCGTTGAGCTTCTAAATGGAAGTATGTTCTCTCCCAAGGCAGAACACTTGCATTCGCTTTTTTGAGGATCGAGTTGACCTCAGGCGACGAAAATGCCCAATAATTTGCAAATCGGGGATCTCTCTCGTTATGAGCAAATATTTTCAGAGCTTGGTTTGCGTTCTGGAACCCTTCGAGATGCAACAGAGCCATTTCATACTCGCGAGTATCAAGATCGTCTTGGAAGAGCTCCGGCGATGTAGGTTCAAGTTCTACATTGAAGCCAGAGGCTTGGAGCTGGTCTCGAATCAACAGAGCTATCGATGTGTCTGGCGTTATATTTTGGTGTAACAATCGCAGCCGTTGCCCCTGATAATTAGCTCCGAGAGCTAATCTCTTGGCGTCGGCGGAGTCAAATACAATATTTTTATTTGTTTCAATTTCTTCTCGTGGAAGAATGTCAGCTCGATACGGTCCGGCAATTAGTGTCGGCTTTCGTCCACTTATTTGCTTACTTATTTCGTCGGAATTAATTGCTTTTGCAATTGCGATGCGTATTCTTTGATCACTCATCAGCTTTGTAGGAGCGGATATGTCGTCAGACCGACCAGCATGAATTCTTAATCCGAGGTACCACTGGCCACTTCCAATGCGGTGTTGTAGGGAGCCAGAGCTAGAGTGGAATGCTGTTTTGTCGTTAGTGCCCGTCAATATCTCAGGTATAACCGGCCCATCAGCCATGGCCTCCTTGGAAGCCTCCTCTTTGAAGTGAATCTCCGCTATGTTGGCGCGTTTAGATCGCGCATACTCCTGATTCCTTCGGAGGTATCGAGTCCCATCTGACTTGGACACAGGAATGAAGGGGCCGGAACCGACCAGGTCACTGATACCGGGATAAGACCGCGGCCCCGTAATTTCACCCTCTGTGGAGGCTAATTCGTCAAAAAAAGTTGCGTATACTCCGTCTAATTTTATAACGACGTGTTCCCTCAGACTGTCAGTATGGACGAATCCGTTCATCTCCGTTACAACCTGATTCCATAAGAACGTGTCGGCTTGTCTGGCTCTCTCCGCATTATCGAGTATTGTTTGTGCGTTGATGCTAATAGCGTCGGCATTGTCGATTGAGTGGAATGACCGTCCAGGTGTCAGTTCAAAATTGAAAGTCAACGGATCGATCCATTCCACGCGCTCGGCTAATCCTGGGGTCAGGTTCGAGTTTCTGGGGTCGATGTAGAGTAGCTTTTCGAAAACCAAGGAGTGCTCATAAGTTGATAATTTAGATGTGAAGTCCCCCTCCCTGAAACCAACCATTTGTAACGAATCTTCACTTGGTAGGTAGGATGATAGATTTGGTTTTCGTAAGTTTATGCGCGTAGTCGAGGTAGTAGGTCGCGACACTACATCTATCGCGGAAGGTCTCTTTGGTGTTGGCAAAACTCCCTCACAGCCGGTCAAAGCTATCGCTAGCGAGCTGCAGGCGGCGACTATGAATCTTCGTCGTGTGAGTCTTTTTGCCATAAGAGAGTCTCTAGTATCCTATAAGGTAGTTTAAGAATCATTTTAACCATAGCGTTTAGACGAAAGCATAATAAATGGACAGTATTTCAGGCGAACCTGATTACAGCAGGCCAGCTAATCCATGGTTTAGACTCCTGCTGGCAGGGTTTCTCTTGTTGCTGGTGCTTGTAGGTTTCGGATACTGTACGAGTCAATTTTTCAGCACCCCGGATCCGGTTGTTAGGATCGAAGCGACAGAGGTACAGGAGGGCTTGCCCCGTTTTGTGCCTATTCCAGTATTTGGGGCCGATACCGAGGGGTCCACATATGGCGTTTGGATAGTGGTTACGGATGATCAGATTGCAGGATATGTCTCGTATGGCGAAACTGGTTGCCATGTCAGATGGAATCCAGTTTCGGGAATATTCTCGGACTCTTGTACGGAAGCTAGTTACGATATCAGGGGCTCGCGTACAACATCTAGCTCAGGTCGTGATTTGCATGAAGTTATCGTCCGATACGACCCATCGGTCCTTGGTAGATACGTAATTGACTTAGAGTATATTTATCTAGCGAGATGCGTGGCGAACTCAATCGGGGCTTGCTCAACAGGAGATGATGATCAAAAGATACCGTTGCCAGCCAGTCGGATTTCTCTAGTGCTTGACTAGGTTTACCATATACCTAGAGCCATTTTGACCTCATCCGATGCCATGGTTTTCGGGTCCCAAGGCGGAGCCCACACCAGATTAACTTCAACGTCCTCAACACCATCCATCTGCATTACTTTGTGAAAGATCATACCTTGAAGCATCGGACCCACAGGGCATGCAGGAGAAGTAAGTGTCATGTCAACCGTGACCATTCCTTCGTCATCTGCCTCAACTCCGTAGACCAGACCTAATTCGACAATGCTCATTCGAAGTTCCGGGTCTTCTACCCCTTTAAGTTCTTCCATGATCGCTTCTTCACTAAGATTTTCTGCTTCCACCATTAAAGTTCCTCCGCTCTCAGCTATTCCGTTGTAACCTCGACACCGTCATTTGTGGATAA
Organism: uncultured bacterium; assembly: GCA_964011795.1. Classification (GTDB taxonomy): domain Bacteria; phylum Chloroflexota; class Dehalococcoidia; order UBA2979; family UBA2979; genus UBA2979. The sequence continues at coordinate 9,888 of CAXGQC010000031.1, forward strand.
GGCCTGCTCCAAAGTCTTCCATCCAAGGGACGCACATTTGACACGTGCGGGAAACTTCGAGACACCTATCAGTGCGTCAATATCATCGAACCCAACCGCATTCGTGGGAGCAGATGTTGTCATCATCGTTTGAAAAGCAGCGATGCCGTCGAGTGCGTCAATCACTGACCGGCCCTGGACAAATTCTGTCATCATGCTTGCTGAGGCCTGAGAAATTGCACAACCCGATCCCGTAAAACCGATCTGTTCCACCTTCTCATCTGTGAGGGTTAGTGTGATCTGGATTTGATCTCCGCATAGGGGATTTGAACCATCGGCGGCGCAATTCGCAGCAGGCAAAGTTACATTGTTTCGAGGTTGCTTATAGTGATCTAGGATAAGTTCCCGATATAGATCATCGAGCAAGTCATTTGACATTGTCACTCCATACTGTCAACGATTTCTAGCCGAAATATTTAACTACCTGTTTCAAGGTGTCTGTCAGGTGGTCTATCTCCGCCTCTGTATTATATAGATAGAACGACGCTCTTGCGGTAGCAGGAACATTCAGTGCTGACATTACAGGTTGCGCACAATGGTGTCCCGCTCGAATAGCAATTCCTTCTGAGTCGAGAAACTGGCCGATGTCATGTGGATGGATTCCCTGCAACGCGAAGGAGATCACTCCACCTCTTTTTTCCACGTCACTCGGCCCAAAAATAGTTATTTCCTCGATCGAATTTAATTTGTCCAGTGCAAATCCAGTGAGCTCTTTTTCATGATTTCGGATAGAAGTCATCCCAATGTTGTCCAGATAATTGCAGGCGGCTCCAAATGCAATGGCACCTTCTATATTTGGTGTACCTGCCTCAAATTTTGCAGGGATTTCGGCCCACGTCGATTGAGACATAGTGACCGTGGATATCATGTCTCCGCCAGTCATGAAAGGTTGCATGGTGTCTAGAAGTTCAGTCTTGGCCCACAGGAGACCGATTCCAGTAGGTCCGAGCATTTTGTGTGCGGAGCAGGCAAAGAAATCAGCGCCGAGAGCAGCCACATCAGTTTGCATATGAGGAGCTGATTGGGCCCCGTCAACTAGAACTAATGCGTCATGCTTCTTGGCCATCTCGATGATGTCGGCTAGGGGAGTTATGTTGCCCAAAGAATTTGCCATAGCGGTAATGGCGACGAGCTTTGTTCGGGGTCCAATGATTTCAGCAGCCGCATCAACATCCAATGAACCATCCGTGAGCATCGGAATGAATCTCAGTGACACATTAAGTTCATCTCGGATGATTTGCCAAGGGACTATATTCGAATGGTGCTCGATCTCGCTTATGACGATCTCATCACCTTCCTCTAGATTGGATTTGCCCCATGCTGACGCAACAAGATTGATGGACTCAGTTGTATTTCTGGTGAAAATACACTCGCTAGCGGAGGGCGCACCTAGGAACTCTGCAATAGTATTTCTTGCACCCTCATATAGTTCCGTGGACTCCACTGAAAGAGTGTGTACCCCTCGGTGGATATTTGCGTTGTGGTCTCGGTAAAATCTTGTGATTTCTGCGATAACTTGAACCGGAGTTTGACTGGTCGCTGCATTATCCAGATAGACAAGGGGTTTGTCATTACCGACGGTGCGTTTCAAGACGGGAAAGTCACGCCGGATCTGTTCGATGTTTAGCTCTGCGAGTTGTTCCTTATCTGTCATTTTAAAATAACCTTCTTAAGAACTTGCTTGGTGGTCTATTGCCATATAACCATTGTCTTGTAGTGAAACTGAATAGGCCAATATAGACCTAACAGCAGGTAGGCTTTTTGCTGCTCCAGATATGCAATCAAACGCGGCCCCGTGCCTCGGGCAAATCACCCGATTGTTTTGGAGATAACCCTCTCCTAGAGTGCCATTGTCATGTGAGCAAAGATTCTCTACGGCACCCCAAGTGTCGTCCGGCAGATGGGATACCACTATTGAAATCATTTCATTGGTATATATTTTAATTGTTCCAATTGGTACTTCAGCAGGCGGAAAGATGAAAAGGGGTCCTGGGCTTCGTGGATTCATAATTGCCGCTCTAGTCCAAGATGGAGTTCTCAAGTTTACTATCGATGTCCTCTCGAATACTGTCGCTCAACGCACTGTCTTTAAGTGTATCAATTATGGGCGCCATGAACCCTGCCACCAACATTTTGAGTGCAGATCGTTTATCCAGCCCCCGAGACATTAAGTAAAAAAGCCCATCATCATCGACCGGTCCGACTGTGGCTCCATGTCCGCAGCGGCTGACATCGTTTGTCAGTATTTCTAGTACTGGATCTGAATCAGCTTTGGCATTCGAAGCTAACAACATATTCCGGTTCTCTTGATTTGCGGACGATCCACCAGCGCTCTCCAGTACTCGTGTGATCCCGTAATACACAGCCCTTGATTGACCTGCGAGGGCTGTCTTTATTCCGACGTCTGAAGTCGATTGTCGCCCCGAATGCTCTTGCACAGTCATGAAGTCAAAGTGCTGTGATCCGTCCCCAACAGCAACACCTTTGACATCCGAATGCGCGCGCTCTCCCAATAGACTCACGTCATATCGGTGTTTCACAACGGAACCACCAAGAGCGATTGTTGCTATGCTCAAATCCGAACCTTCAGCAAGTTCAGCTCTGACAGTGGTGAATTCTTTTAGGTTTATTCCCCATTTATTGACGATATTTAATTCAAGTTTCGCGTTGGCCGCCAAGAATATTTCGATGGCTCCTAAAACAACCAAAGGCGTATTATCTGAATTCAGTTGAATTAGGACGCTCAGTGACGCACTCTTTTCAACCTCGATCAATATCCTGGGATGGAGAGAATCAGTTTCTCCCGCAAGATTGATGTCGATTGTGACTTCGGCATTATCTCGGTCCGCTGATGAAATATAGATTCCTTGCTTCCACGATAACGAATTCGATGCTAAAAGAAGGTCCTCGTCCGGCGGGATTAATGTCCCAAGATGTTTAGTCACCCAGGAGTCTTTTCTTGGATCCGCTAACCCTTCTAACAGAGAGCATGCAGTAGTCTTTTCAGAATTTGTTTTGACCGTTGTACTAACAGACTCATCTGCCAAACTCGTGAGTTCCTCTAGTTTGAGTTCACTGAGATCCGTATATTTCCAAGGGCGTTCTTGCCGAGTGGGCATCTCAAGGCGAGCGACTTCTACTTCAGCCTTAGCCTTATATTCTTCAAGCCAACTTTCGGATGTTTTGCTGTTGGCGGTAGTCATTAACCAACAGAACCTTCCATTTGCAATTCGATTAGGCGATTAAGCTCGATGGCGTATTCCATCGGCAACTCTTTAACTATAGGTTCAACGAACCCGTTGACCACCATTTTTGCAGCTGATTCTTCGTCGATTCCTCTTGCCATGAGGTAGAACAGTTGATCTTCTCCCAGTCGAGATACCGATGCCTCGTGCCCTATATTCACTTTTTCTTCGTCAACTTCCATAGTCGGATAAGTGTCCGATCTGGATAGCGGATCCAGCAGTAATGCGTCACAACGTACGGTCGATGAGGAATCCTCGGCTCCCTCGTAGACTTTAAGTAGGCCACGGTATGAACTTCGTCCTGACCCTCGAGAAACAGATTTCGACACAATTGCTGACGTCGTGTCAGGCGCTACATGAACTACTTTGCCTCCTGCATCTTGGTGCTGACCATCGCCGGCAAATGCTAGAGAGAGTATTTCTCCATGTGCCCCCGGTTCCATTAAGAACACAGATGGGTACTTCATAGTTAGTTTTGAACCGATATTTCCATCCACCCATTCCATAACTGCGTTTTCATAGGCGTATGCTCTTTTTGTTACTAAGTTGTAAACATTATTCGACCAGTTCTGAATAGTTGTATATCTGACCCGAGCATTTTTCTTAACTACTATCTCGACCACGGCGGAGTGAAGAGACGATGACGAATAGGTTGGTGCAGTGCAACCTTCGACATAATGCACGTATGAACCCTCGTCAGCGATTATAAGAGTTCGTTCAAATTGCCCCATATTTTCAGTGTTTATTCGGAAGTATGCCTGCAGTGGCACCTCCACGTGTACGCCTGGCGGGACGTAGATAAAGGAACCACCTGACCATACAGCTGTGTTTAAGGCTGAATATTTGTTATCACCAGCTGGAATCACTGTTGCGAAATGTTCGCGTACCAGTTCCTCATGCTCCCTCAAACCTTGGTCCATTCCGAGGAATTGCACTCCTTGTGCTTCCAGATCCTCCCGAATATTGTGATACACAACCTCACTATCATACTGAGCCCCTGCTCCAGCAAGGAATTGTCGCTCTGCCTCGGGTATGCCTAGTTTGTCGAAGGTATCCTTTATGTATTCGGGTACGTCGTCCCAGTTACTCGCATCTTTGTCGGTGGCACGAACGTAATAGTGGATATTATCGAAGTCAATCGCATCGAGAACTTCAGGTGAACCAGCCCAAGACGGATTTTCAAGCCGAAAAAAAGTCTCGAGAGCTTGTAGACGGGCGTCTAACATCCACTGAGGCTCGTTCTTTATTTTTGAAATTTCCTCAACTACAGTAGGATTGAGGCCTTTCTCAGCCATGAAGAGGGGTTTCTCAGTGTCATGGAACCCCCATTTATATTCACCTACCGTATCGCGGATACT
>CAXGQC010000032.1:0-14422 GCA_964011795.1 uncultured bacterium
GGCAGCGATGTTTTAATCTCTGAAAATAATGCTGAGGGAGCTGAAGCATTTTTTAGACTTGAATCTACTAGAGCGGAAGCTGCTCTTCAGGCTCTTTCCTCACGAGTGGAATTGTCATCTATCAGCACATTGTTAAGGATGTATGCGAAGGCACTGACAGGAGAGCAAATCGCTATATATTCAGTCGAAGAACTTGTCGATCAGAATATTGGATGGGTGCAGGAATCAGTCGCTACAACTGAGGGATCGTCTATCTATCTTCCTCCTTTCGTGTCGACATTCGAAGCTCAGGAGGCTAACTTCCAGTCATATAAGGTGTTTGCCACCCACCAAACGGGTAGAATCGAGTTCGGTTCTTTCGCCTATAAGTGGAATCAGGATGGCTCGTTTACTTCTGCAACTGTCGAGGACCGGGAAGCAAGCAGTGAAGATACTATCTCCGAGGGGGATGAAGAGCCCAAGACTGCCGCTGTTACCGCAATGCAACGATACTTCAACTCGTTTGATGAGAGATCACTGATTTCGGGTATCTTTACGGTGATTGAAGACACCCGCGTAGACGCATATGTAGGTCGAGAATACGGCGGTATCAGAAAATGGCTAAAACAACTTCAGGCATATGAGGCTAATCGACGGCCACGAATAGAAAATATGCCTCTTCGTTCAGCTTTTGTGGAAAATCTTTTACGTGCGTCATTGGGTCGTCCTGAAACCATGAGATGGCCAACAGTCTATAGAGAATTTTTAGAGAATGGCCTTGCAGCGCTAAAACTTGTGGAGGAAGAAGATGCAACGGTGCAGGACTCTGCTGAAGTTTCAGCAGTGATCTATGATATTGCGCAACGTATTCCCAACATTACCCCATCGATGGCCGATGGAAAATTTGAATTCGACGCGCCCACTGAGGACATGCTTAGTATCCAACCTGCGATGCCGTCTGGAGACGGCCCACCGATGGATATGCAGGCCAATGACCAAGAAGTGGAGTTTGAGAATCCGCCTCAACCGGAATTCAGAGGTGATTTCAAACCAGAATTGGTTCAGCTTCTCGCGCGACTGAAGCAGCAACAAGAAGGTAACGTTGATGGTGAAGGTACACCATTGACCAAGGAGCAGTTGAAGGAATTACTGGAGAACTCAGTTGAAATAACAATCGCTGAATGGGCCGAAGGTGATTTGGATGAATCCTTGGGGATGTTTTTGGAAAATCTCGAACAAGCAGCTACACCTTCAGGGGAAGGTAAATCGGATGACGAGACGTCGGGATCGGATGAATCATCTGGGGGAGATGGTGAAGGAGAAGAAAAAGAGCTACCAGTAGAGATCGATTGGTCCTACTACGACGAGTGGGATTTCCGCGCATCTGATTATCGACCTCGTTGGACTCGTGTGGGGCAGAGATTTCATGAAGCCGAAGAGGAGCCTGAATTCTATTCAGAGACACTACGCAAACATCATGGCCTCGTGATGGAAACTAGAAAACAGTTCGAATTGATGCGACCGGAAGTTTTCAAGAAAATAAAGAGAGTGGAAGACGGTGACGAACTCGACGTCGATCTAGCTATCGAATTCTATATAGATAAGAAAGCAGGGATAGGTCCGACCGGCCGTGTATATAACAAGCGAAATAAAATTGAGCGTGATGTGGCAGTTGCCTTTCTTCTCGACATGTCGGCCTCAACAGACGAAGAAATTGAGAAACAACGCCAATCTCACTCTGATGATGATGATGATGATTTTGACGGAGATCCGCGGAAGTATTTCCAGTGGTTAGCTGCACGCAGAGCCAGCCAAATGATTGAGCCACCTAAACGAATTATTGATCTTGAGAAGGAATCGGCTGTTCTGATCGTGGAAGCTCTAGAGGCCATAGGTGATTCCTATGGAATATATGGATTCTCCGGTTATGGACGCGACAACGTTGAATTTCACGTCATCAAGGATCTTGATGAATCCATGAGTGAGCTCGTGCAGAGACGCATCGGGAAAATAGAGCCTATTCGCTCAACCCGAATGGGACCGGCGATTCGTCATACTATTCACAAATTGAATGAGCATGACTCTAAGGTGAAGATTCTCATATTGGTGTCGGATGGACGGCCACAGGATCATGGCTATGGTAAAGATCGGACCGAAAAAGAGTATGCGGTGCATGATACGAAGCAGGCACTACTTGAGGCTAAGCGAGATGGGATCACGCCATTTTTGATAACTGTGGATAAAGAAGGACATGACTATCTGCAGCAGATGTGCGATGACATTGGATACGAGGTTGTTGACGACATCGAGAGCTTGCCTCGTAGGCTCCCCACACTTTACAGACACTTGGCGGTTGAGTAGAACAGGAGTATCTAATTCAACCCTTGTACTTGCTTTAGATCCTGATGCCCGATGATTTCGATGATTGCTTGTGCAAGTCTCCTATTCCCTAGGCGTGGGAACATGTTTTTGGCTATTAAATAAGGGTTATCCGTTCCGACTGTTTCACTTGCCATCATCACTTTCTTGGCTCGTTTGGAGTGGTGAAGGATAAACCTGTTGAATGCTTTGTCAGGGTCATATATAGCGGTGCCATGACCTGGGTAAATCACCTGGATATCAGTCTGTGCAAGCTTTTTGACCGATTGAATAAATAACGGGAGTGATGGCCAGTGCTGCATAGACTCAAATTCATTCAGGTTGCCCCGACTTAGATGAAGGCCGGCGGTGGGGATTGTATGTTCAAGAACAGTGTCACCAGAGAATAGTAGTTTGCTATTAGAAGTGACTGCTACTAAGTTTCCCCGAGTGTGACCGGGCGCATAATGAATTACAAGAGTTTCATGATTCCGTAGCATAATCTCCTGTTGATCTAATACCGGGAAGAGTGCGTTCTCAGGGCATGGAATCCATCGCATAGAATTAGCGTTTGTTTGCGATTTGATTTCATCAACAATACTTGATGGAACTCCTTTTTGTATGAGATACGAGAATCGGTTTTCTCGATCGCCCTCAAATGTTGTAATTCCTTTAGTCAGGGTTGATATCGCTTCTGGATGGACGAGGATGGTAGCTCCTTCTTTGGCCCATCGGGATGCCAATCCAGCGTGATCAATATGTTCATGGGTGATTAGGACGTTCTTAATGTTCGATGGTATTAACTCATGTTGGCCAAGTTGCGCACAGAGCAAATCCCAAGAGAACTCTTGTGAGGAGTGCGATATTAGATCTGGTCCTGCATCCACAAGAAGCCACGAATCATTTTCGTCCAGTGGTAGTAGCCAGCAGGTATTAGTTGCAAGATGGATAGGGATAGGTGATAGGGACATCAGGTATTCTTTGAAGCTTGTAGCTGTTCTTTGTACAACTTTGTGAGTCCACTGACCGTCTCTTCAATTGAGTTAAACGCGGCCTGATGGAACATCCCAAGGAAAGGGGATACTCTTCCAGGAAATTCACAGAGATAGACTGGTCGTCTCACGTCACGCGCGTGGGACATCTCGGCGAAGACTCCTGGTGAAACCAACTCAGTTGGATAATAGACAACAACCATATCGGCTTGATCGACCCACTGTAAGTCACGAGAGAGGATCTGACTTTCGATATATCTATTTGCAGAAAGGGCCTGCTCCAACGGAGGATCTTCATCTGTGAGATGAAACTCTCCTGTTTGAGGGGAATTTAAATCTTGGATACTCAAAGGATCGTACACAACAAATCCTGCTTCCATCAACTGATCACCAAAATCGGCGGCTCTTTCAAGGAGATCAGGATCTTCTTCCAGGATAGATGTGATTGGGTACGATAGATATATACTCGGTGCGGGATGAGTTCTAGTGAGACCCTGAATCCCCGAAGGATTGGACCTCCGCGCAAGTTCAACGAATCGCACTCCAAGAAATTCGGCAAGTATTCGGGTAATCGACGTCTCGTAGGTTCTCCACATCACAATATCAGTAAGTTCTAATTGATCTTGCCATTCTTTTCGCGCCTGTAGATTCGACCAGATGATATTGGCGTCATGGGTAACCGTAATAAACAAATTAACATCATCGGCAAACAGTTGTTTGAATAAATTCATATCCATGCCGGATACCAGTCGGCCTGCCCGCATAAAGGCCGCATGAGTGGAAATCAGTTTTATATCGGCTGTCGAGTTGAGTATCTGATCTTTGAGTTCGCTGAGAGCGGATACGCGGTGGAGGTGCAATAAGTCTTCATTTCCATCGAGTAGATCGGTGTGATTATCGCTATAGCGGAGATGCGCTGGAACAGCATTGAGCATCTGCCCGACATCGAATACCTCGGCCTGTCTGTTATCGTTCGGGTCCTGATTAATATACTCTGCAGCTTCTCGAAGGAACTCGGTGCGTTCTGAACCGCTTACCCCAGTGCACCATATCAACATAGCGTCCCCTACTGTTTGTTTATTAGATACTGCCGAAGCATTGTCAGAGCAGTGAGGACAGCCCTTTTTTTTGCGGCTTCTCTACCTTGATAATAACGAGAGTGAGAGTATTCGAGGAACCCTCCGTCGTCTGATAACGCGATATGCATAGTCCCGGGAGGCTGTTCTTCTACTTCGTTTCCTCCGGCAATCCCAGTAATCCCAATCCCTAAACTGGCACCTAGAACTTCCCTTGCTCGCACTGCCATTTCTTTTGCGGTGTTTTCTGAGATGACGCCGTGCTTGGCTATTGTGTCAGAATCGACTCCCATGGAGATTTTCGTATCAGTGGCGTACGTGACTAGTGAACCTCGAAAGTATCCTGATGAACCATCTATGTCAGTAAAACTAGAGGCTAGTGCGCCACCAGTTGCCGACTCCATCAAGGCCAGAGTCAAGCCCTGCTCTAGCAGCATTCGACCCACGGCACCGCTCAACGATTCTTCATCTTCACCCCAAATAGCCGTTCCTAAAATATTTCTGGCTTCTGTCTCGACAGGTCGGATTAAATCTAACGCAGACTCGCGGCTGTTTCCTTTCGCGCTGATGCGGACATGGACTCCGTCAGCACGTGCGTACACGCCAATAGACGGATTAGTTGAATGTAAGAGTGGAGTAATCATTTCATCAAGCGTGCCCTCCCCGATGCCCGATGTTTTGAGGGTTCTAGAGACGAGGATGGAGGAAGCTTGTTTTTCTAGTTCTGGAGCTACCTCATTTTCCCACATTCGGATCATCTCTGGAGGAGGACCTGGCATTACAACGATTATTTTATTTTCACGTTCAACCCACCATCCTGGCGCAGTACCGCGTGGGTTTTCAATGGCTCGTGCTGATTTGATTAACTGGGCCTGCTTCAAATTTCGTTCTGGCATATACCCACCGCGAGCCTCGAAGAGCGTACGCAGAGCAGTTGCCTGGTCTTCATCCTGATACAAATCTTCCTGTAGGACAGAGGCAATCGTTTCCCGAGTCAAATCATCTTCTGTTGGCCCGAGCCCTCCAGTCGCAAAGACAATATCAGACCTGTTCCAAGCTCTCTCAAATACCTCATACAGTCTGTCAGGGTTATCGCCGACCTGGCTTGTGTACAACATATCAATCCCGAATTGGGGCAGCCGTGAAGCAATATATGCAGCATTTGTGTCAACAATTTCACCGAGCAATATTTCCGTGCCTATTGATATGACTTCCGCGCGCATATAACTTTCCTTTCGATGTTTTTATTCTAATCAGAAACAATTAAAGAATGTCCATTTATGTCAGTCTCCAAATGGCCGGTCACATTAATCAGATTAATTTGAGCACAATATTCGATATCTTCTTCAAAGTTATTCTTCAATAACCGCTGGCCATGTTCAGTTTTAGCAAGAGCAGCACTCAAACTGATCGGATTTTCGTATTGAGATGTGTATCTAGATTTAACGTCAGAGGCTGAGTCAGAAAGAACGGCACCAGATGTTTCAAGTACATCAATGACAAGGGCGGCAGCCAGAAAGTCATCCTCTGCTGGTGCTCCCTCCCAGCCCGAGCACACAATGACGATGTCGTTTTGTTCCTTGATAGCACGTTGAGCCGTCGCATCCAGATTAACGGGAGCTATTGGCATTATGAGTTCCGCACCGACACAGGAAAGGAGAGTAGGTGTTCCGTTCGTTGTCGCCATTATGACGGTTGATGGAAGCTGCATGTTTTCAGATTGTCGTAGAAAAGCTAATGGAGAATTTCCTCCATCGAAATCGTCCGGAGGTAAAGAATTTCTTTCTCCGATCATTAATACTTCCTCAGGGAGAAGCAGATTAGCCTTAAGGTCACGAGCTGACTCGATTGAATCAGCCAAATATATTTGTTTTACTCCATGCTCTAAGAGGACTGCCATGACTGAGGTAGCTCTGAGAACATCAATCACAAGACAAGTGTTTCCTATTGGATTGACGTCGAATCGACTTTCTGCAATAGATACTTTCATTTGGTTAGCCTTCTAGTAAGGTAATGCGTCCGGATCATCTGCCTCTAATCTCTGATCTCTTTCCTTTTCATTTCTCTCTCTCAATGCAGCTTCAGCATCGGAAATCTTATCACTCTCGAAATCAGGATTACGGGCAGCCTGCACTTGGTCTTTCAGTTCTTCTGTGATTAAGCTGTTTTTACGCCAGTCTGTCAGTGCATTTTGTGCTTTGTGCAGGTCATTTTCATCTGGAAATATTCTTCCGTATCGTGCTTTATCAAAAAGTTGAGCAATCGGATGAGCCGGCGTGCCTAAATACTTTTGATGAGCGCCGGCATATTCATCTACGGTTTCACCTGATGATCGAGGCATACCACGCAGTGAGCCGTCTTTTTCAAGTTCTCCCCACAAAGAATATATAGCATGGCGTTGCATCCAGGCCTTAGACGTGGATTTTCGTCTAGGTAACAAATCCTGAATTAATTCCAGTAATGAGCCACTTGAGTTTGGTGTTGTGTATCTTTCCGAGGCTTCATCATCCGTTTCATTGTTTCCTCGGACAAGGCCAACGATGAATAAGAAAATTCTATAGAAGGCATACCCCAATACAAACAGTACGAACGATTTCAAAGCGGTTCCTATCCACGGTGGAACTTGAGACGCTTCGTCTTGTAGATTTTGTGCAGGTGGTGCAAGGCAAGCTTTGTATTCTTTATTCAGTTGATCTGCGAGAATCGTGTCTCCTTTTGAAATCGCTGCATTAACCGCTTTAAGGAGTTCACCGCATGGTTCTGGTGCCATCGAACTTGAGCTTTGTGGACCGAGCAAACTCAGAAAAAATTTCAATAGCCAGAAAATTGGGGTGAGGATAATAACCATTATCCTGCCAATTATTTCACCTAATAGATCGAATAGAGGGTTGAATATCGGCGAGATATCTATTTTCGTTATCAACCAGAACAGCAGCCCAACCAGACACAAAATGAACATGGTGCCGGCAAGTGAGTATGTCCAAGGCGCGAGTTTCCCTTTGACCCCAGTCTCGGGTCTGACGCCATTCAGGTAAGACAAGGCGAGAGTAAACGCGCCTAAGACAAAATGTATAGCCACGAATGGTGCCAAAGGTATTCCATTGAGACCACCAAGTATGAGTAAAATCAGATTTGCCAGAAATCCGATTCCCCAAGAGCGTGACACCTTTGATACTGTCACATTTGAAGCGCCCACAATCAAGAATCGTATCCATATCATCAGAAATCCAGCTAACACCAGAGCGACAATCTGATCGCCTGCATAGGCTGTGACGCCACCAGAATCAACAATATGATTGAGTAAATCATTCGTCACTGCCGGTAATCTTGCCTCATCGAAACTGTCAAAAATAGCTGCCGTGTTCCAAAATTGGAGGCTTGATAAGTGGAGATGAAGGGCTACGTTTATCGACAGGATTGTCATTATGAACATGAAAAATACTGCAATTCGTCCGCCAATTCCTAGGTAATCTAACAATCGCCGGAACAGAAACGCTGAGGCGGCGACAGCAATTACGAGAATGAGATTTGGACCGCTCACAATCGTGTCAGTTGTGCTCTCGATAGCCTGTTTTGCCGCGATCAGCAGATCTTGATTGATTGGTTCAGCTGGCTGTCTCTGAATATCACTTAGAAGGGACGCTTGATGTCCTCGCATAAAAAAAGTACTTAACAGTCGCAGCGCCATGAACCAGACCAGAGCTTCTGTAATGATGTAGGAGATATCTAGAAGATGTCGTGTTTTCAAAATGATTATTTTTCGTTACTTTCTGATGCATGGACTGTTTGACCATTCAGGTCGTCAGTTTCTGATGCCTGATTGATTATTTCAGCCTCCCCACTCATCAATATATCCATGCGATCCGCTACCTCAATTAATGGGATATTTTCAAGCGTTTCAAATCCTTCTGGATCCCAATCAGGTAGTGACGTTCTGAGAACGTTCACAAGGTGTCCTTTTTTTCGCAGCTTGTTCAAAGTGAGTGATAGTGCGGGAGGCATTACAGCGGCAACCACGACCACGGTGCTGCCTATAGGTAATGGATGTCTTGGATTTTCTAGCTCTGTGGCAAGTTCGCCAGTAGTGAAATTTTGTACAGCAGCAAGAGCTTCAAGAATTTGACTAATCTGTTCGGGTCCATTGCCGGCTCCAATCCGTATTGTGCGGTCAGCCTCAGGAAAAGCCCCATTTGCAATCAGTCCTACCGCCAATTTGGTTGACGATGCCCAATAGGCAACTGAAGCCGCTACTGATACTCCTCTTTCAAGCAGCACTCGATCGGATCCCTGCCATTGTCGGAAGGTAGGGATGTTCAGAGCGACTATTAGGGCCTGCGATCTGCTGGGTTCATATATTCTGCTCTTTAATTCACCAGATCTTGCGGTCGCCTGCCAGTCGATTCGTCTCAAATTGTCCGAAGGAAGATATTCTCTAACACCGGAGACCAGTACTGGATCCTCAAAAATAGGATTTCCTCCTCGTAGATCACCAAATGGTCGACTCGAGTCAAGTCCAAGTTGTCCAATTTCGTAGACAGCTGGATAGACAACAATATTGGTATTCACATGCTCAAGGACCGTCTCTCTTTGGAAGAACCCGAAGAGATCACCTGACTTGACTACTGTGGGTCCTATTCTGAAGAATCCACGCTCTTCTCCAGTTAGTGAAACGTCCCACCGTATATGTTCGTTAGGACTCAGGCTCGTGGTTCGTCTCAAAATTCGCTTTCCAGGCCCTCCAGGAGATGTTTTCTTATCTGAGACCATCCCGCTCGGGAGAGTTTCTCTGATTTCGATCCATGGGGCGGGGAGATTCTTGTTGTTATGGACTGTAAGCTCGATCGGAACAGATTCTCCAATGAATATTCTCGTAGACTCCAAAATTCGGGCTGCGGATACCCTTTCAAGGCTTAAGCGTGTCCAAATTCGAGCGGCAAGGGACAAGCCAAATATCAGACTGGCAATTACAACTAGCGGCATGAAATTCGCGGCTATCCCAATCGCAGTAAGCGCGATCGGAGCAGTTATCCAGGATTCTGTCATCAATAGTCGCATTTGAATCTCCTGCTTAGCCGAGTCTCTCTAGTCCTCCGAAACTGGCACAGGGACTTCGGATAAAATTGAGTCGATGATATTCCCCGTTTCACTGCCTCTCAGTCTGGCGTTGTTTGAGAGGACTAGCCTGTGCTCAAGCACTGGTTTTATTAGTTGCTTGACGTCACTAGGATTCACGTAGTCACGACCATATATTGCTGCTGACGCACGGGCAGCCTGAAACAGCATTAGGGATGAACGAGGGCTGGCACCTAGTTCAAGTGATGGATGTTCCCTCGTCGCGCGAATGATATCGACTATGTAGGACCGAACCGAGTGGTCAACGTTTACCAATGAGAGGCTTTTTGATAACTGCGATAATTTTCCAAGGCTTGTCACAGCCGATATATTATCGAGAGGCGATTCATTTTCGAAGCGTTCTAGAATTTGATTTTCGCCACTTACATCAGGATACCCAATTTTGATTTTCATAAGAAATCTATCGAGCTGCGCTTCAGGGAGAGGAAATGTTCCTTCTTGGTCAATCGGATTCTGCGTAGCTAACACAACAAAGGGATCAGGCAGCTGCATAGTGTTACCGTCGACTGTCACGGTTCTTTCTCCCATAGCCTCAAGCAGAGCGCTTTGGGTCCGAGGAGTCGCTCTATTGATTTCGTCAGCCAAGACTATATTGTTCATGATCGGACCAGATTTAAATTCAAATTCAGAATGTTTTTGCGAGAAAAAATTCAACCCAATCACATCCGACGGCATCAAATCGGGCGTGAATTGAATCCTACTAAACTCTCCGCCAATGACTTTGGCAAACGTTCTGGCCATCAATGTTTTACCAGTCCCTGGTACGTCTTCAAGTAAGATATGGCCTTTGGCAAAAAGAGCGACTAATACGAGATGGATTGTCTCCGTTCCGCCCACGATTACCTCAGACACGGCCTCAGCAATTGACCTCGCGGCAACCGATATTTCTCCATTAGTTTCACTGTGATTTTCCGACATTGATCTCCCACTTTCACGCTCGATTGAATACGGTCCACACTAAACCACCTGAGTAGCATAGATGAGAGTTGTATCTTGCGATATCGCGCAATTTCATATAGCTGATTGAATGTATTACCCTTAAGATTCAAGTGAGGCGGATTGCATTGGACTTGACTGAATTTAAAACGGAATGGGCGCAACTGAGAGAAAAAGTTGTTGAAGCTTTGGGAGAACTTCCTGAAACTCGTCTTTCCCGTCCGGTCCCAGATAAGGATGGCTGGACTGTCCGACATTCTCTAACCTATCTAGCCAGTCTCGACGCGCAAGTGAAGTCGATTATCTCAATGTCTGATTTATCGGCGTTTGAAACCCGCCGCTTACGAGGGGAGGCGATGTTTGCGGCTCAGTATTTACGACTGAGAGATCTAACACCATTCCTCGCCGAAAGTGCGCAAACGGCATTATCCAGTTTGTCTGAGGGGGAGGCAGCTGAGTTTCTGGGACAGGCTGATGAAGCGACGAGACTACTATCGGAAGCCCAAGATGTTCTGGTAACTATTGAGAAAGCGA
The DNA here is from genome assembly GCA_964011795.1 of uncultured bacterium. Taxonomy (GTDB): domain Bacteria; phylum Chloroflexota; class Dehalococcoidia; order UBA2979; family UBA2979; genus UBA2979. The sequence goes on from CAXGQC010000032.1 coordinate 11,009, forward strand.
CGGAGTAGTCTGGATATGACCTCTGTTAACGGTAACCGCATGATTTCATTTAGAATCGAACAATATGAGTACCAACGAATATAACCAGCTCGGGGACAATTTGGTCCATGATAGGTTGTCCATTCCCAGGCAAAAAATTGAGAAACAAGATCCTTCTGACCGGGTAAATAATTTTGACGAGACATATCTCGCAATGGATATGGATTCGGCGATAATTGAAGCGGCAAGGTGTATTGATTGCCCATCAGCTCCATGCATGGATGCGTGTCCGGTGCACAACGACATCCCTTCCGCGTTGAAGATGCTTGAAAATAATGACATCGATGGTGCTGCTTCGAAATTCAGAGAAACCTCTACCTTGCCTGAAATGTGTGGTCGACTTTGTCCGCAAGAAATACTTTGTGAAGGGGCATGTGTGGTTGGCTTTGCGCTACGAACGGATGGATCAAAGCATCCCCCCGTTGCTATTGGTCGACTTGAATCATTTATCACAGATGCTGAGAGGAAAAATCTAGGGAAGTTTCCTGTTCCAATGCTATTGCCGGCGACCGGCCGGAGCGTGGCGATCATCGGTTCAGGTCCGGCTGGTTTGACTGTTGCTGAGGAGCTGCAAATTCGCGGCCATTCCTGCACTATTTTTGATCGATGGCCCGAGGCCGGAGGCGTGCTTCGTTATGGCATACCAAACTTCAAGATGAGCAAAGCTATTCTTGAAGAGAAAATACAGTCTCTGAAGGAGATGGGTGTTTCCTTCGAAACGTCAGTAGAAATCGGCTCCGATATTTCACTTGAAGACTTGAGAGAGAGCCGGGGATTTGACTGTATTTTTCTTGGGAATGGTGCAGGGATTGGTAATTTGTTAAAAACTGATGGTGAAGAGCTCGATAACGTTTATCAGGCCACTGATTTCCTCGTGCGCGGCAATCTAGAAGATTTCGAACTGCCCGAGTCGCAGAGGGGATTACCACATGTAGGAGACGACGTAGTTGTTGTCGGGGGCGGTGACACTTCCATGGATTGCGTTCGTACCGCAATTAGGCTGGGTGCGAAGAATGTAACGTGTGTATATCGAAGAACAGAAAACGAAATGTTGGGTCGACAAGAAGAACGAGTGCATGCTCGGGAGGAAGGTGTTAACTTCGCATATCTCACCACGCCGACAAGGTTCATAGGTGGTTCGGACGGCAAAGTCAATTCTGTTGAGCTAGTAAAGATGGAATTATCCGATCCCGATGAGAGCGGCCGGCGACGACCTGTTCAGATCACAGATTCCGAATACGTGATTGATGCTTCCGCAGTTGTAATAGCGATCGGCTATAACGCGGACTCAGATATGGGTGAGACGTCCGAAGTGGAGACTGATAATTGGGGACTAATACAGGTCGATCCTAGAACCGGACAAACAAATATCCCGTATATGTTTGCTGGAGGTGATGTTGTCAATGGAGCTGATTTGGTAGTGACGGCGATTGCGGACGGCAAACGTGCCGCCACGTGGGTACACCAATATTTACTCTCGTTAAATTCGTCAGATTCTTCATCTTAGGCTAGGCTCTGGGGATAACGTTTTAGGATTTATTGGATTTACAAATGTCCGCATCTGAGACTCAAGCTTCTGGCCCACTCTCGGGAGTCCGTGTCCTTGCGTTCACACAAATTGTGGCTGGTCCATTTGCTGGTGTTGTCCTTTCTGACTTCGGGGCTGAAGTTGTGAAAGTAGAACCAACAACCGGCGAATATTATAGGAACGTGGCTGCTGTCGTGCCCGATCATGGCAAGAGATGGCAATCATTGAATCGAGGGCAAAAATCCTTGAGTGTTGATCTGCAGAATCCCAAGGGTGCTGAGCTGATTCGAAGAATCATCAAGGGATTCGATGCAGTAGTCATCAATTTCAGGCCTGGAGTGGCTGAACGTCTGGGTATAGGCTATGAAGCTCTCTCGGAAATCAATCCGAAGCTCATTTATTGCTCTATCACCGGGTTTGGCCCTGTGGGACCTTGGGCAAATGAGGCAGCAACAGATTATGTTGCTACGGCATTTTCGGGACTGGTTGCGGGTGATGGGAAAACCGATGATGACGGAGTTCCTGTGGGTATGGTTCCGTCTGTCGCTGATTATTTAACAGGACTTGCCAGTGCCGGAGCAATCAGTGCCGCTCTTTTTTCTCGTGATAAGACTGGTCTCGGGCAAAAAATAGATGCATCTCTCTTGAACTCGTCATTATCCATTCAAGATTCCTTCGTAATGCGCGAGCCTGCGAGTGACTCGGTGTATCGAGATCCTATGATGGCTAGGGTCAAGGAAGCATTTGCTGGAGGTATGCCTTACAAAGAAGTATTAGCCGATCGGGTTAAGTATCGGCAGCAGTCCGCAGGACTTCCACGTCTTTACTACTGTGCCTATCAGACAGCAGATGGAGCAATTATGCTCGGTTGCCTGACTCCAAAGACTCGTAATGCCGCTCGTTTGGGTCTGGACATGCAGCATGAGCGTACCGATGATGCAAGCTTTGATCCCGAAGATCCTAAATATCACGAACAAGTTGATGAGTGGAAGAAAGAAATAACCGAGCGTGTAAGAGAGCATGGTACTGAACATTGGCTACGTAGATTGCGAGAAGTTGGTTGTCCTGTGGCTCCGGTGCAGTTCCCTGAAGAACTCTCTGAGCACGAGCAAGTCAAAGCGCTCGGTGCGATGGTGTCCCTCGAGCACCCTGTGACTGGTCCGCAAGAAGTAGTGGGTCCTATAGTGAACTTTTCCAAGACAAAAGCATCGGTACAGGGACCGTCTCCATTAATAGGTCAGCACACCGAACAATTGCTGCTCCACGGCGGTTTGACTCGCCAGGAAATAGACGATCTCTTGGAAGAGAATATTGTGCGCTAACTAGTCAGACGGATTGGACCACAGACCAGTTTGTTGTGATTGACTAGTTTCGGAGTGCTGAGGTGGTTCGATCCCAATATGTGCATATCCAAAACGGGTAAGAACCCGACCGCGAGGCGTTCTCACGATTAATCCCTCTTTTAGCAAAAAAGGTTCGTATACGTCCATTATCGTGTCTGACTCTTCAGATATAGCGGCTGCGATCGTCTCAAGTCCCGCCGGGCCTCCGTCAAATCGAATTGCCAATGCTGTAAGTAACTCACGATCCATTCTGTCCAGCCCGAGATCGTCAATTTCTAGCTGTTCCAGTGCCTTCGATGCTGTTTTTTTAGTTATCTGACCGTCAGCTCTGACGTCGGCATAGTCTCGCACTCGGCGCAGCAGTCGGTTCGCCACACGAGCAGTCCCCCTAGATCTATTTGCTATCTCGACTAGTCCGTCATGATCGAAACTGCATTTCAACACCTGTGCAGACCGTTCAAGGATTTGAGAGAGAGCTTCAATGTCGTAGAAGTCAAGGCGAAA
>CAXGQC010000033.1:0-13978 GCA_964011795.1 uncultured bacterium
GGATTATGCAACTTTAAACTAATTTTTTAGTCTTTTTTTAAGAGAATATTTATTTTAATTCTATTTTTTAGTAGATATATCGGGATTTTTCGCCCATTCAGGGTAGTAATTTACAACCTTAATTTCTTTTGAAGGTCTACCTAAAGGTTGAGGGGGAACAGCAAATTCTTTTGCGCCAGTCATATCAACTCCTATATATTTCATACCAGAATTTATATGAGTTCTAGTCGATGGGATATTAAATGGGCCTACTAAACTAAAAGGAATCATCCCATTTTGAAAAGCCCATCTTCCAGCTGCTGAGAAAACTGTACTTCCTAAACCTGATAATTGTGAATCAGGATGAGTATCAACTCCAATCTCCACAAAATTATTGCCTATATCAGTAAGAGTAGCTGAAGCTATAATTTTTTCATTTTTAATGACAGAAAAGGCTTTAAGACAATTGAAATCATTATGCCAAAAAACTTTTTTATCGACAATTTTATTAAATTCGTTTCTTGATAAAATTTCTACGTCATGCTTATTTATATCAATCCAGTCATTCTCTTCAGCAAACCAAACCCATGAAGGACCCCATACATAGTATCCATATTTGTGAGTTATTCTTGACAGCTCATAAGTTCCATACGAAGAAAAAATCATATCCTTATGTGTTTTTGACAAAAAGTCTTGAACTTCTTGCCTAGCATCATTATCAACTCCAAGATAAATATTTTGATCATATTCAAAAATCCAAATAGAGTCTTTGCGTTTGGCGTAACCAGATCCGATCGTCAAAACTCGTCCAGTAGAAGATTCAAATGAATATTTATTTAATTCTCCTACATAAATATTTGATTCATGCTGATCATAATTAGGTATAGTATTTCTTATCCATAATTTTACTGTCTGGTCTAAATTCTTTGATATTTTTTTCATAAGTTACTAATCAAAAATCACGCCTAACATACTTTTGTCTCTTTTCGTCAGCATATCGTAGGCTTCGGGTATTTTTTCATACGACATTCTATGAGTATTCAAAATACTTGGATTAAGTTTATTTTTATTCATATAAGACAATGTACTATTACATCTGTCTTGCCATAAGATACTATTCCTAGACGGTATAGGAGCAGCACATGGCAGACAAACTTCGGATAGGTTTAATTGGAGCAGGAGGTAATACGCGCCTGCGACACCTCCCAGAATTTCTAAAAATTCAAGATGTAGAGATAGTTGCTGTTGCGAATCGAAGTAAAGAAAGTGCTGGCGCGTTTGCTGCAGAATTTGGTCTGGAAGTACAGACCTCTGGCAACCCCCAGGACGTAATCGGTTCATCTGATATCGATGCTGTCTGCATCGGGACCTGGCCCAACAAACACAAGGAATATACCATTGCCTTACTCGAAGCTGGAAAGCATGTGTTGGTCGAAGCGCGCATGGCAATGAATGCTTCAGAAGCTGCTGAAATGCTTGAAAGTTCGGAAGCTCACCCTGAGTTAGTAAGTCAGATCGTCCCTGCCCCGATGGATTTCAAATCTTGGCGAACCATAAAAAGACTTGTCGACGAGGGCGAATCTGGTGAGCTTGGTACAGTGCGTGAAGCACATATATCAGTACTAAACGGTCAAAACTTAATGCCTAATCCTGAACTACATTGGCGTGACCAGACTGACCTAAGCGGCATGAATATCATGATGTATGGAATCACAGTCGAAATGATTCACAGATGGTTAGGTCCTACACAAGAATTAATAGCCGACGGCCAAACGTTCATCTCAGAAAAATTGAATAGTGACACAGGCGAGATGGTTAAGGTCGATATCCCTGACAGTCTGTCCGTGCTGGCACGACAAAAAAATGGGGCACGAGTCATCTATAGCCTTTCATCTGTTGCAGGTACTCCGACATCACCAAACGGTGCGACTCTCTATGGTTCCAAGGGCACATTAATTTGGTCATTCGGGGAAGACACACTTAGTTTCGCCCCTCTGGGCGGCACTGCCAGTCCGTACCCACATGACGAGCGATCAGTGTTCGGATGGCAGGTAGAATCTGATTTTGTCGAATCAATTCGTAGTAATGCGCCGGTAATACTGACGAATTTTCAAGACGGACTCGAATATATGAAAGTTGTTGAGGCCACACATCAATCACTAAAAAACAAACAATCCATTACGATTTAGCTTCTTCGCGCAATAGAGCAACTGCTTGCTTGATGGCTTGAGCCGCCACAGGAATATACTCCTCAGCCGGCAATTCAACGGGAATAAGGGATTCATCTCGTGTAGTCATAGGATCTTCACCAGCTGCGATTTTTTCAGGATCCAGACCGATCTGGAACTCGTAAATGTCGCCATCATTTCCAAGGATTAAACATCCGTACTGGGAACTTACTGACTCAGGGCACTCGATTTCTATGCCGTACGCAAACATTGCACCGGGGAAAACGGGAAATTCTTCAAATTCCCCCGCTATTTTTTTTAGAATATCGCTCAAATTATCAGCGGTCTTCTGCAAGAGAGCTGCGCTAGTAATTTCGAACATCTCATAACTATCAGTCATACATGATTTCCTTATCTACCCACAAATATACCCAACGGTGTATAACGCTCAATAGTTATTCAGAATATATTAGAGGTAAGACGACCGGCTGGGGAGAAACGGGCATAATCATTTGACGCTTTGGCTCAGGCAATTTCCGGTCCCTGCTAATAGAATCGAAAGGGATAGCTCACTTATCATGAGGAGCCTTGATACTGAGGTTCCCACATCACTTATCGTGCTCGTTGAACCATTGACTGAAAATGCCGTCGGACATGTTGATGAAATAGCCCAAACGTTATTCAATGAGCTGCAATCTGCCCTGATAGAAGGTGCGCGAACAAAAACGTTTAGTATCGAGCTCGCTATTCAGAACGCTAGTCGTCGTTTGAACACGCACACAGAAAATCAGGAATTCGAGAATAGGCAGATTGTCTCTATAGCATGCGTAGAAATTCAAGAGGATCAAGCAATAATTGGTTTGTCAGGTCCCACACATTGTTTTTTACGCGATCAAGCTGGTCTATTTTCGCTGACAACCGAAGATCATGAATCAGCCGCTCCAGTCGGTGTGAGCGGACAATTACCGAAGGTGCGATTTTTCAACACCAATCTCCAACACCAAGAGTTACTCTTAACAACTTCCGCCACTCGATCAGACCAAATCCTCAGCAATATTATGTCCTCCGATCTGGTTCGAACAGACTTATGGAACAAAGTGATCGAACATCTCCGAGACACTCCTTCTGCCTCTGCAGTACTGATCGCTTGGGAAGAAGATATCGGTGACGAAGCTAGAGACAAGGAGGATATACATACACAAAACTCTCCAGGCACTTACTCTCGATCTCGTTCGGCTGTTTTCAAGTCGGCACCAATAAAAATCAAACACTTAGCCAGTAGATATTTGTGGCAGGTTTTAAGTGTCCTATTGGTGCTAATGATTTCCGTAACAATTGGACTACAAATGTATGAGGCTAACCAATTCGACTTTTGGAATAAACATGAGCAGATAATCCTTGAAGCAAAGCTGCAAGCATCACAAAGTCTATTGGTGGCCGAAGGCAACTCCACAAGTGCAGAGTCGCGGGCCACCTTGTACAACGCACAACGGATGCTCACCGACACTCTGAATATAACCGGCAGGAATACTGAACTGGAAGCACTCCAAACTGAAATACAACTCCGTATCACCACTCTTGATAAGACAACATGGCTCACGGACCTCAAACTCGTACTAGCACCAAGTCCAGTGGATACTAATGTTCATTTTGGTTCGCTTGTGCTCGCAAATAGTCACCTATGGATCCTTGAATCAAACTCTGGGGAAGTGCTAAAACTCGATGATCAACACTCGTCGCAGTATGCATACGAGGTCATTTTTGTTCGCGGGGTCACATACCAGGGTGTCCCAAGCAACACACCAGTCGATATAGCCTGGGATGATCGTCGAAATCGTCTCCTTATCCTAGACATAAATGGTAAATTGTTCGCTAGCGATCCAACTTCCGAATATCAACCTAAACCGATAGCCGGTTCTTTATCCTTATCGGAAGATACCAAAAGGCAATTCGTCACGACGGGCGACACCGTCCACATGCTCAGTTCTGACGGGGTAGTCACGACTTATGTAATCAGTCGCAGCGCGATTAGAAAGATAAACACCTCTCAAATAGATCAAGTGTCTGAATCCGATCTTTTCAAGCTAGATGTGCATAAAGATGGCATCATCGTGTTGGGAGATCAGGGTCTTTATGTAATCACTCAAGGCACTCCAATAGCGCTCGTTCCAAACGTGTCACCTTCTCCAGAAAAAGCAACGTCGATTTTATCCACGGACGGTGGTTCGAGTTTGTTGATTGGAGATCCAGAAAATCAAAGGATTATTCACATTTCGGATACTGGTGGACTGATCAGGCAATATGTTCATCCCTTGCTTTCAGATATTGTGAACATCGTGGCTACTGAGAGTCATATATATGTCTTAGGAAAAGATTCAATACGATCGTTCGAATATTAGAAGTAATACGGCTTCAGATACGACGCCAAATCACATTTTCACTGGCATCAGTGAACGAAGAAACTTTTCCAATATCTGAAAGATATTTAAGATGTGCAATCGTTTCTCCAAGGGCCATTCGTTTTTTGAAAATCGAAAACCCTTCAAATGGCTTATTCCAAGTCACTCTGGAAGAAATCATGGCGGCCGTAGCTGAATTCGATTCGCCAATTCCTGCCATCACCTCCTCGCATCGCTTTTCATGGTGGTCAAGCAGTTCGTCACAACGCTCACTCAAGTCATCTATAAGGTTTTCGTGTGCCGGTAAGCCTCGGTTGCGGCCGAGATCTCGAATCTTTATCAGAGATTCTAAAAACTCCCCTAATGGATTCCGATCAGCTTCCTCATCTTCAGGCGATAAGGATACATTGGGTGTAATTCGCCCTAGTATGTGATCGCCAGTCAGGACCATACTCTTATCGAGGATCTCCACACAAAGATGTCCCGGGGTATGACCTGGAGTCCAATGCGCCTGCAATTCCCACCCGTTGACATCAATCTTCTGCCCATCAGCTAGAAGAATATCCGCGTTGATTCGTTTAGAAAACCAGGAGTTGTCACGGCCATCCGCACTACTTCTATCACTATTTGTACCCGTACTAAAACCCTCTGCAATTTCCGATTTCGAGATGCCGTGTCTAACCATCCAGTGGTTATTTTGTTGAACCCAGTCTGCACTCCCTCTTGAGCTATCTGAATACCACTTCGCCTCTCTGGCCATCATGGCAATATCACATTTAGGTGATTGTTGTTTAATCCAAGACGCCATCCCAAGATGGTCCGGATGTGCGTGAGAGATCATCAGTGTATGGACATCAGACATGTTGAAACCTAGTTTCGACAGCTGTGACTCTAAGGCACTTTGTGCTCGCTCAGTACCGTGACCGCTGTCGTATAGTGCAATACCGTCCGCCGTAACAAACGCATATGCATACACCCACGGGAGGGCTTCTGAGGTCATCGGTGTCCTGAGACGCCATAGCCCGTCGGCAATCACCTCAGGTTCCCAAGGAGCATCAGGCCAACCAGTGCCACCCACAGACGCCTCCAAAATCTGCATCAAAAGCCATCACTATTAGGTGGCTCTTCTGATAGAACTAAAAAAGAGATGTAGCTGCCGTATCTGCCACCTCATATAGTGGTGCACCCCATAAGCCAAGGACCACCATAGCAACAAACAACACGAGGGTCGTCAGATATCCTGACGTTGTTAAACTCAACTTCTTAGAGCTGTCCTCGGGCTCGTAAAGGTACATCTGCCGAATGACCATCAGGTAGTAATAGAGCGACACCGTAGACGCGATCACCGCGACCACAACTAATCCTAAATGGCCGGCCGATACAATCGCCTGAAAGAGTATAAATTTTGTGAAAAAACCAACCAAAAGAGGCATCCCAGCCAATGAGAAAAGTCCCGCGGTAATCAGTAAGGCAAGATACGGACTGGTTTGTGCTAATCCTTTAAAGGCTGATATTTCCTCTGACTCTTCATTATTAAAGAAGTGAGTAACCCCAACGAACACTAATATATTGGTGATGATGTAGCCCGCAAGATGCACCAAAACACCTGAGGTTGCAATATCAACGTACCCGCTTCCAACTGCAACTACAGCCATCAGCATATAGCCCATTTGACCAATCGAGGAATACGCCAAAAGTCTTTTAATATTCGTCTGCTGGAGCGCGACCAAGTTACCAACGACCATAGTGGCAACGGCAAGGGCCGAGAAAATCATCTGCCAATCACCTGCGATCGGAAGTAATGGGCCACCAAACCAGCGGAGTAGTATTGCAACTGTCGCCGCTTTAGATGTTGCCGACAGAAAGGCCGTCACTGGAATAGGAGCGCCTTCGTAGGCATCTGGTGTCCACATATGGAAGGGCACGGCAGAAGCTTTGAATCCAAGACCAACAATGATCATCACTAGTCCTAGAAGAAGAGTCGGCTCAAGATCAGAAATTGACCCTGATAATGCTGACGCAATTTCTGAATAATCTGTAGAACCCGAAACGCCGTACAACAAGCTAAGTCCGTATAAAAGCGACGCTGAGGCCACTCCTCCGAGCAATACATATTTCAGTGATGCTTCGTTAGATCTGAGATCACCTTTTGTGAGAGATACAGCAATATAAAGCGAAAATGAGAGCAATTCTATACCCAAGTAAGCGGTCAATAATTCGCCTGCCGACGCCATAAGGACAGCGCCTAACGTAGCAAGAATCAAAAGTCCATAAAACTCTCCAATGTGAGATACATACTTAGAAATATATTCATGTGAGCCCAAAACGATGGTCAGAGTTACGCCGTAGAACAACACTCGGAAGAAAGTCGTGAATGAATCGAGAATTATGAGTCCGGCAAAGTTTCCATCATGATTCAATCCGATAGTTAAACTGGCGACCAGAGCACAGACAATTCCAACAATTGTCAGCGCCAGAGCGATCTGTGATGGAAGCTTTAGCTGAACCTTGAAGGCATCGGCACCTACCACAATCATTGCGAATAAGACCGCAATTATTTCAGGTAGCACAAGAGAGTAATCGAAATCGAGAAGCTGGCCTGATAGGTCTGTCACACTAGTCCTCCAACTCTACAACGTAAGCCCAGGTATCTGACTTAACGAACCAGCAATACGGTCAATCCAAGGCGATGGCCACAGGCCAAGCAATAATATTGATGCTGCAAGCACTGCCGCCCCCGAACGCTCGATCCATGTCATTTCTTTTAGAGAATTCCACTTCGGATTGGCCTCGCCAAAAAATGATTGAGCAAGAGCGCGCATCAGATATGTCGTGGTTATTGCGGCTGTTAGTACTGCAAGCCCACCCACGATCGGGTATGAGCGGAACGCACCTATGAAAATATGAACTTCTGCAATGAATCCTGATAGACCAGGCAAGCCTAGCGAAGCTAAAGCTGCGAACACAAAGAATACAGACCAGATTGGCATTTGCTTAGCAAGTCCACTGAAGTTAGGAAGATCTCGGTTATGTGACTGGTCGTACATTGCCCCTATCAGCAAGAAGAACAATGCTGTCATAAGTCCATGCGCGGTCATCTGCAGCACGGCTCCGGTCATACCAATCACATTCATAGTTCCTAATCCAACGAAAACATAACCCATATGGGAAACTGATGAGAACCCCATAAGTAGTTTCATGTCCGTTTGACGAAGGGCTGAAATAGCTCCATAGAGAGCGGCCGTAATACCTAATGCCACCAATGCTGGTCCCCAATAGATCGCACCCTCTGGCATCATTTGTGCCCCGATCCGGACAATCCCAAATGCACCAACTTTCATTAAAACCCCGGCATGGACCATGGACACCGCTGTAGGTGCCGCAGCATGCCCATCAGGTGACCAAGAATGGAACGGGAACATGGCGCCTAGAGTTCCACAACCTATCACCACTAATGGGAAAAATATCTTCTGGAAATCTTCATCTTTGGAGGCCCCCAGGAGTACCTCCATATCGAATGTTCCAAGACCAACTTCCGCAAACACAGCGAAGATAGCAGCGAAGATGGGAATCGAGCCTGCCATAAGCATCATCATTAGTTTCATCGCACCGTATTCTTTGCGTGTAGAGCCCCATACAGCGATAAGTAGATACATCGGTAATAAAGCGGTCTCATAAGCTAGGAACCAGAAGAAAAGATCCATCAATACAAACACACCGAATACCCCGGCTGTAAGTATGTAAAACAACACAAAGAAGTCCTTAAGCCTATGCTGAATTTTCCAGGAAACCCAAGTCCCGGGCATAACGACTATCCCGGTAAGCAATACTAATGACGCGGTGACTCCATCAATGCCAACCTTGAGCGATATACCAGCGTCCCCAAGCAGACCAACGTTTTCAATCCATGGATAACTCAGTACCCCTTGATACGTGTCACCCTCAAACGAGTACGCAGCGAACACATACACCGACATGATGAATAATGCCAGTGAAGATATGGCTGTGATCCCTACGATTGCTGAACGCTCCTTCGAGGGGACCAGCATCAGACCGACCGCTGTTATAAGCGGCAAGACCATCAAGGCGATCAGAATATATCCATCAGATTCGGTCATTACTCACCCATGCTCCATCCATATTCTCAATTCCTACGCTCTGGCCAACACCATCACACCAAGCACCAAAATGCCAGCTGCGATCGCCAACGCATAATTTGGAATGCGACCAGTTTGCAAAAATTTCAACCTATATCCGAAATATCCAATGAATTGGGCGCCACCATCAACACCGGCTTCATTCACAATCTTCTTGTCGAACCAGGCAACGATTCCGGCTAAACCGAGTACCACGCGATTAATAATTCCCTGATATAGATCATCAAGATAATATCGGTTCACTAGAAGTGCGTGAAGATCCGGGGACCAATTCCGAGCTCGTACAGCTCGTTCTGCCGATCCATGCCAATAAACCCAGCCAATCACAATTCCTGACACCGAAGAAACAGTTGCGACCGACGCGAAAGCCCAATCAATTTCAAAATGATGAGGATGATGGAGGTACACTAACGCACCAATCCCACCTGAGAAACCAAGTAGTTCGCCTATTCCGTCAAACACGAAGAACCCAGCCAACGTCGCGAAAACAGCAAGTATAAGAAGTGGAGCCGTCATAGAGCTTGGACTCTCGTGAGCATGATCGTGAGCAGCACGATCTCGGGGATCACCAAAGAACGTGAGGAGAACCAAGCGGGTCGTATAGATAGCTGTTAGCAGCGCAGTCCCCGCCAGCACGACGTAGACAATCGGGCTCGAGTAACTTGATACCGCATGCAGGATCTCATCTTTCGACCAAAATCCTGCAAAAATAGGAATCCCGGCGAGAGCCAGTGATCCAATGACAAAAGTAAGTGCCGTAATGGGTTGCTTACGTCGGAGCCCGCCTAAGTATTCGACTTCCTGTCGATCGGTCGCATGAATCACTGATCCAGAACCCATGAATAAAAGTGCTTTGAAAAAAGCATGTGTCAGAACATGGAACATGGCAGCCCCAACAGCACCAACCCCGAGCGCCACAAACATGAACCCCAATTGAGAGACCGTTGAAAATGCCAGAACACGTTTGATATCAGATGCAACGAGTCCCATCGTTGCTGCTAGAAATGCAGTCAAAAGACCAGTGTATAAAACAACGTCGCGAGCCACGGTGACTACTTCGAATACTGGTGAAAACCTCGCGACCAAATAAACTCCAGCTACAACCATCGTCGCGGCATGAATCAAGGCTGAAGCAGGAGTAGGTCCCTCCATCGCATCCGGAAGCCAAACGTGCAACGGAAACTGTGCGCTTTTGCCTACAGCGCCACCAAACAACGCTATCATCGCCACAGTCAAATACGTTTCACCAATTTGACCAGAGGTGGCCGCCGCAATAATCGTCTGTATATCAAAGCTACCTGTGGCTTTCCATAGAAGAATGATCCCGATTAGTAACCCTACGTCACCAATTCGAGTTGTGATAAAAGCTTTTTTCGCGGCCTCAGCAGCTGACTGCCTTTCCCAATAAAAACCTATTAACAGATACGAAGCTAAACCGACGCCTTCCCAAGCAAGGTACATCCACACCAGGGATCCTGAAGTTACAAGAAGCAGCATTGCTGCAACGAACAAACTCAATACGGCAAAGTACCAACCATAACGAGTTTCACCATGCATGTAGCCGATTGAATATACGGCAACCATCAACCCAACAATTGAAATTGCGATAAGCATAACTACCGTGATGGCGTCAACAAATGTTGAGAATTCAATTAAAAAGAGAAAATCGCCTGACTCTATTCTCACCCAGTCAAACGCAAATATATTCGCTCCGTCAGGGTGGAACTCGTTCGAGTGGAATTGGCCCTGGAAATCACCGATTATGAAAAGCGTCACCAATAATATGCCGAGCATGCCGAGCACGGAAATGAAATCACCTTGGCGAGGCAATATTTTGCCCACCGCACTGATCAGGAGGAACGATACCACTGGTATCGCCGGCAGCAACCAAGCCTGCTCCATTCCGGGCATTTCCACTCTCCTAATCTACAACACTTCACGTCCAAAAATTTATGGACGTTCTACCAACGCATCAAACTTGCTTCATCAACGTTGGCAGTCCTTCGTTCCTTAAATAGCCTCAGCACAATCCCAAGCGCCAACCCCACTTCGGCTGCCGCAACGGTGATCACAAATAGCGCGAAAATCAATCCTGTGAAAGCATCTGAATCCAAATATGATGCAAATGCAATGAAGTTAATTGATACCGCGGCAAGCATGAGCTCGACAGACATTAGTATCAGGATCGCACTGCGGCGTGAGAGCACACCAATCAGACCAATCCCGAATAAAATTGCTGACAAAACGAGGAAGTATTCTATTGGTATCACTCCAACACCTCCTCAGGTGGACTCTCTTCTTGTGCCTGAACGTTAATCAGGGCCCCCGTTATCGCCACATCAAGCAACACAGCTACAACAATAATCGGAACGGTGAACTCCCGAAATAATCTCTCACCAAACACATCGAAAGGTACAATCCGTGCTACTGGGTCTCCCCACTGAGCAGAAATTAAGAGCGCGATGAAGGTGCCTATAAGCAAAGATCCTAAAAGCAATGCTATCGGTTTTTGTGATCCGTCTGTAACTATAGGGTCCTCATGAGCATTGGTCATCATAAGACCAAACAACAGTAACAATACAACTCCACCACCATACACAAGAACCTGTACTAGAGCTAAAAATTCGCTGAGCAAAAGCAAATACACAGCCGCAACACCGATGAGGGTCGCAGTAAGCGATAAAGCTGCATGTACAATATTTGGGAGTAAAACACATCCTACGGCTCCGAGCAAAATCACCAGTGCAGCAACAAAAAAGACCATCTCAGGAGCAGTGATTATTCCAAGCACCACCAAGGTAACCATCGCAATTCCGAACGGCACACCAATTAGCCCTACTACGATTCCACCCGTAATAATTACGCGGTCGAATTGTGACGGAAGTGGGAGACGATCAAACATTATGCAATCTATCCCTCTGAACTATTCGATTCGTCTGTTGCTTCGGGTTCCTCATTTATTTCCTCGTTAGTTTGCCCTAAGACTGGAACCCACTCGTTGATGTTGCCATCTCTGCTTTGGGACAATAATTGCTGGAGATCCATTACCAAATCTTTACGATCGTAAACAGAGGTCTCATGACCCTCCCACGTATTATTCATTGCAATCGCATCAAAGTTACAAACTTCGACGCAAATGTTACATCGCATACAGCGCGCATAGTCAATCCAGAATTTATCTATAATTTTCCGCCTCGAAGATGTTCCATCGAGACTCTTATGGTTCGGATTATCTTTCATCAAGACAGTCATACACTCAACTGGACATGCTCTCTCGCAAGCGTGGCATCCAGTGCAGAATGGCTCGTCTATCTCCGTATCCCAAAGTAGCAGTGGGAATGCACGATCAGTCTCGGGAATAGGCTTGTGGTAGTCAGGGTAGTTCCGAGTCACTGGTCCTCGTAGAAACACCTGAAAGGTTCTCGCCATACTCTTAGCTATACCTATCATCAGTTATCACCCTTCGCTTTCTTGCACTGCAAGTACTCGCGCTAGCTTACGACGCGGTTGTAAAGGTCTTCGGGCTATGCCATCAGTAACCCAGAACAATGCGCCTAGGAGCGCAACGCCGGTAACAAGCAATATCACATGCGGCAGGTCATAAACCAGAACTAGACCATTAATCATAATTTGGAGAAAACTGAAAGGCAGGAGTACTTTCCAGGAGTAACCCATAAGTTGGTCTATACGAAGCCTCGGCACCGAAGCTCGCACCCAGAATATGAGGAAAATAAACAACCCACCTTTAGCCGCCGAAATCAATATCTGAAATGGCAGTCCTAACTCCTCACCAAAAGGCCACGCATAGCCTCCTAAAAACACCGAAGATCCGACAAATGCCATGATTAACATTCCTGCGTATTCAGCAAGGAAAAACATGGACCATCGAATTCCTGAATATTCAACAAACGGGCCACCGACTATTTCGCTTTCGCCTACTGGTATGTCGAAAGGTGTTCTGTTGAGTTCTGCCAGGGCAGCAACGAAAAATATAAAAAACCCTAGTGGTTGCCAGACCAAAATAGGCACTGTGTCCTGAAATTCAACGATACGATCAAGCTGGAATGAGCCCGCAATCATTGCTGCTGATAACAATGCTAGTACGAGAGGAAGTTCGTACGAAATTCCTTGCGCCGCCGCTCGAAGAGCACCAATTATCGCGTATCGATTATCAGAACCCCAGCCGGCCATAAGCCAGCCAACGATGCTTATGGAGGAGATCGCTACAAAATACAAAATTCCGAGTTCGAGTATCCTCACGTTCCATCCCTGTACCCAAGGCACTATTACAAAACCTAAGAAAATGGGAATAAACACGAAATATGGTGCAAGCTCAAAAGTCCAAGGATCAGCGGCCGCTGGTCGCAAATCTTCCTTCCCAACCAACTTCACAGCGTCGGCTACCGACTGCAAAGTACCCTTAGGTCCGGTCCTTTGAGGTCCTATTCGTTGGTGGAATCGAGCGAGTATTTTACGTTCAGCATAAATCAGACCCATGACTACGACGGTCATAAAACCGACTATGATTTGCAGCCTAATGGCTGCGTCTGCCCACGGATTAAAAGATAGTCCGAATAATTCAACGCTCATTAGCGGTCCACCTCGCTCAACACAATATCGATTGAACCCAGAATGATAATCGCGTCAGCAACATATTGACCGACCGTAAGCTCTGTCAATGCCTGTAGGTTAGACAGGCAGGAAGATCTCACCTTGAGTCGATGAGGTCTGTTCCCACCTCGACTGACCATGTAAACCCCATATTCGCCTCGAGGCGCCTCTGTTCTAACGTAAACCTCTCCTGGAGGTGTTCGGAGCATACGCGGCATTTTTTCGGGAAGTATCGGCCCAGCCTTCAAGTGGTCTAGACACTGTCGGATGATTTTTACTGACTCGCGCATTTCCAAAAGTCTGCAATAGTAACGATCGAATACATCACCATATTCCCCGGTAATAACATCCCAATCCAGTTGATCATATTTCAGGTACGGCTGGTCTCTACGAATATCCATATCAACACCGGATGCCCGCAAGCTCGGACCACTCATACCTAACGCAATTGCTCTTTCGGCACTTATCGCGCCCACTCCGTGAGTCCTCGCGACAAATATTTCGTTTTCAGTAAGTAAGCTATCAAAATCAGAAATTCCTTGCTCGGCTGACTGCAAAACTTCATTCACCCGTTCAACAAAATTAACGGGCACATCCCACGCGACACCACCAGGTCTGAAATATGCATACATCATCCGGTCACCAGAGACCTCTTCGAAAAGAT
>CAXGQC010000034.1:0-13900 GCA_964011795.1 uncultured bacterium
CCCAATTCAATCCACCACCGAAGGCTACAAACAGGACTAAATCTCCTGGTTTGATCCTTCCGTCACTGTTCGCCTCTGACAATGCGATTGGAATAGATGCCGATGAGGTGTTTCCGTAGCTTTGTACGTTGGTGAAAGCTTTCTCCATTGGCAGCCCAAGTCTTTCCATAAGCGCCCGTATTATTCGTTCATTAGCTTGGTGTGGTACACATATTGTGATGTCAGAAGGTGATTTGTCAGCATTTTTCAAAGCCGACTCAACAGCATCAGCCATTGCTCCGACCGCATATTTGAAAACAGCGGGGCCATCCATAATGATTTTGGCATCCTCGGCAATCCCCTCAGAAGGAGAGGCACATGGTCCCCAAGCATACAGTAGGTTTCCAGCTCCTCCATCTGATCCGAGAAATGGTGGGAATACTTTCCCGGGTCCATCATCGCTGCCAGCTTCCAGCACCACGGCTCCAGCGCCGTCACCAAAAAGTATGCAAGTGCCTCGGTCAGACCAATCAACAATTCGACTGAGTACCTCAGTACCAACGACTAACACTTTATTTGCTGTTCTTGCATGGATGAATTGTGCTGCGGAAGAGAAAGCTGTAATGAAACCATTGCAGGCTGCGTTGATATCAAAAGCCCCACATTCGGCCCCAATTTGATGCTGAATTCTACTAGCCGTGGAGGGAAACATTCCGTCTGGAGTACACGTGGCTGCAATAACCAAGTCGATCTCACTTGGATCTATATTAGCCACCCTCAGAGCATTCATGGCCGCGGCCGCTCCTAAAGAGCTTGAAGAATCTGCATCTCCCGCGATATGCCTCGACCTTATTCCTGTTCGCTCAACTATCCAGTCATCACTGGTATCAACTAATTTTGAGAGCTCTTCGTTTGTTAGGATACGTTCTGGTAAGGAATGGCCATATCCGGCTACTCGACAAGAGAAGGACATGAGACAGCTCCTTTGACTGATTTGTAAATCTATTGAATGTCCGAGTCAAGTATAGCTTCAAGAGCTTTGAGTGTACGACGGTTGAGCTGCTTAATGGCACCCTCTGTTTTATTTAGACGCTTGCCTATCTGGGCATTTGTTAATCCCTGCATATATTTCATGGTTATAAGGGATTGTTGACTTTCAGATAAAGAGGATACTGCAGCCCGCAACTCGTTTAATTGTTCATGTTTTTCTGCCAAAGTTTCGGCACTAGGTGTGGTGATTGCGAGTGACTCTTGGTCTTCCAGTGATCCTAGGATTGGTTTCCGCCCTGTGTCTCGATACCAATTTGCTAGCTGATTGTGTGCAATTGTCATTACCCAACCTTGAAAAGCTGTCTGTCCGCTTCCGTTGAAAGTTGATAGGGCTGTGAAGGCTCGCAGAAAAATTGTTGAAACTAGTTCCTCTGCGATATCGGCTGTAGGAGTTCTCGAGAGCAAATACCGGTATACCCGAGGGGCTAGTGTTTCGTAAAGAACAGAGAAAGCATCTTCAGATTGTGCGAGATCGAGGTTATTTGTCATATCAGCAAGTATAAAGTTAAATGATTTCTCAGAAGATATTTCGGACGTCAAATTTGAGCAATTGACCGGAGCGAGTGAGCTGTTTTACACTAAATTAGCACTCTCCAGCTGAGAGTGCTAATTTAAGGTCCGATACCTTAATTAGCAAGCTAAAGCGGGGGTTAGGCGGGGGAAATAGGTGCCAACTTTAACTGAGCGCCGGGCGGAAATTCTGGCTCTAGCAGTCAGTGAGTATATTCGGACAGCTGAACCAGTATCTTCTAAGCTTCTGGCAGATCGATCAGGGCTTGGGGTGTCACCTGCGACCGTTCGAAATGAATTTGCACTTCTGGAGAATAATGGGCTATTGATGCATCCATATACCTCGGGAGGGCGAGTACCAACTGAGCTAGGTTATCGGACATATGTCGAGCAACTAATGCTTGAGGAACCAGTTATTGATACGGAGCGTATTACGGTTGAACATCAGCTTCATCAGGTCGCTGCAAGTCTCGAAGAATGGCTTCCGCTTACCACTTCGATATTGGCAAGTTGGGTTGGAAATGTTGCCGTCGTTTTGCATCGGCCTATAGTGTCACAGAAATTATTGCAGACTCAACTGGTTGATCTAAATGGTGAATCCGTTCTTATGGTGTGTGTCTTAGATGATGGAACGGTAAGGAAGCAGACCCTCTCGATAATGCCACCTTTAGATCAGGTAACACTGAATTCTCACGCATCGTGGCTTAATGAACTATTGGCGGGATCAGATGCTGCGAAAATATTAGAGTTGGCCCAGGGAATCACAGATCCCTTACGTGTGGAGTTTGTCAGACATGTAGCAACGTTAATGCGTGAGCATGGCCCGGAGAGTAGTGGATTTATAGATGGACTTGAGGTTGCCCTTCAGCAGCCCGAATTTAACGATCAAGAGAGCATGCTTGAGGCAATGGGGTACCTGAGTCTCCACAGGCTGGAAAATGTGATCAATGGAGTCATGGGTAAGTCGGCTAGTACCTCAACACGGATAGTGATTGGACCTGGAAGTAGCAGTAACAATAAGAATGGCTGGAGTATTGTTGCGTCTTCATTTGAGATGCCAGCCGAAGCTGGAGTGATTGCAGTAGTAGGCCCTACGCGCATGGCCTATGCACACGTTTTGCCGCGTGTTCGATATTTGGCAGATCTTATTTCGAGTTTCAATCAGGTAGGGCCAAGTCGAAGTGTTGAGGACTAGTTAGTATGACTGAAGAACATGAAGAATCTAACTTAGACGTTTCAACCGACTCGGAGTCAGTTACTGAGGTCGATGAGCTTGAGGAAGTCAAGTCACAACTTCTCAGAGCCCTGGCGGATTATCAAAATTTGCAGAGGCGCATGGTGGATGATATTTCCAGTGCTCGCACAAACTCGATAAAACCATTTTTGTCAGTGCTGGATGATTTGCAAAGGGTGAAAAATTCAGTTGCTGATGAAGAATTGGAATCTCCTTGGGTGCAGGGACTGATTTTGGGAGTCCAGAAATTTGAGCATACTTTGGATTCTCTCGGAATCAGAACGTTCGGTGAGGTAGGAGATATTTTCGATCCTAAGGCCCACGAAGCGATTTCACTCGTTCCAGGCCCAGACGGCAAAATTCTTGAATTGATTGCCGTTGGTTATATGAGTCAAGGGAAGCTCATTCGTCCGGCGATAGTGGTCGTTGGAGAAGGTGAAATAGAAGACCAGGATGATGCGAGTGAAAATAATAGAGACCAAATAACAAATGAGTCTCCAAATTGGAACGAAGTTTGAACTGCTATAGAAGTTAGATCAATTGAAAGGAAATAGAGAGTATGGCGCGTGTCATTGGAATTGACTTAGGAACTACGAACTCATGTGTTGCAGTAATGGAAGCCGGTGAGGCACGAGTGATCGAAAACTCTGAAGGTGGTAGGACTACCCCTTCGGTTGTGGCGGAGGCTAAAGACGGCGAACGGCTGGTAGGTACGGTTGCAAAGAGACAGGCAGTGACCAATTCAGACAACACTCTTTATTCCGTGAAAAGATTAATGGGAAGAAAATTCGAAGATGAGGAGACTGGTCGTTTGATGTCGGTTGCCTCGTTTGAGGTGACTAATCGCGATAATGGTGATGCAGGTGTCGAGATGGGTGACAAAAACTACAGTCCACCGGAAATTAGTGCGATGATACTTGGCAAACTCAAAGCGGATGCAGAATCGTATTTGGGTGAAGATGTTTCCGAAGCTGTAATAACGGTCCCCGCCTACTTTAATGATGCCCAGAGGCAGGCTACTAGAGATGCTGGGAGAATCGCTGGTCTTGAAGTGTTGAGGATAATTAACGAACCGACCGCAGCCTCTCTCGCCTATGGTCTGGGTGAGGATGCCTCCGATCAAACTATCGCGGTGTACGATTTAGGAGGGGGCACCTTTGATATCTCAGTATTAGAGATCGGTGATGGTGCCTTTGAAGTTAAAGCGACGAATGGTGACACGTTTTTAGGTGGTGATGATTTCGACAATGTGCTGATTATGGATTTGACGGCTGAATTCAAAAAGGAACAGGGTATAGATCTTTCGGAAGACCGAGCAGCGTTGCAGAGATTAAAAGAAGCCGCCGAGAAGGCAAAGATAGAGCTCTCGTCTGCTCAGCAGACCGAGGTCAACCTTCCATTTATTACTGCTGATGCTTCAGGTCCAAAACATTTAGTTAGAAGTATTTCTCGTAGTTATTTTGAGAAATTAACTGATGAATTAGTCGCTCAATCACTAGTGCCTGTGAAGCAGGCACTAGATGACGCGGGTCTTCAGCCATCTCAGATTGACGAGGTTGTACTCGTTGGTGGCCAGACGAGGATGCCGTTGGTTCAGAGGCGCATTGAGGAATTCTTTGGAAAAGAACCGCACCGTGGAGTTAATCCTGACGAAGTCGTGGCTATGGGAGCGGCGATTCAGGCCGGAGTGCTTAAGGGGGACGTCAAAGATATGTTGCTCCTTGATGTGACCCCTCTGACCTTAGGGATAGAAACTCTAGGCGGGGTAATGACACCATTGATTCAACGGAACACTACTATTCCAACGAGCAAGAGTGAAACATTTTCCACGGCAGCTGACAATCAACCTCAAGTTGATGTGCATGTGCTCCAAGGTGAACGACCAATGGCCACAGACAACAAAACTATGGGGAGATTTGCACTGGATGGCATCCTGCCCGCTCCACGAGGAGTTCCGCAGATTGAGGTCACTTTTGATATCGATGCAAACGGCATAGTTAAAGTTTCGGCTAAGGATAAAGCAACCAGTAAGGAACAGCACATCACTATTGAATCGTCCTCCGGCTTAACTGATGAGGAAGTGGAGAGACTTACGAAAGAAGCCGAGGAATATGCCGAGGAGGATGCAAAGAAGAAAGCGGTGATTGAAACAAGGAATAAGGCAGATACGCTAACGTACTCTGCTGAGAAATTGATAGAAGACAATAAAGAGATCGTGACTCAAGATCAGCGGGAACAAGTTGAAAGTTCGGTAAGTGAAGTCAGGGATGCTCTTGAGTCCGAAAATGACGAGAAAATAATTGAGACTACCAATGCTTTAGAGGCACTGTTGCAGGAAATTGGTCAGGCAGTTTACACAGCACAGGCAGAGCAAAATGCCCCGGGAGAGACATCAGAAGCTGATACTTCTCCGGATAATGATGATACGATCGAGGGCGAGTTTCGTGAAGTTTAAATCAGCTTGTTAGTTGGCTCGAGGTGAGATAGATGTCGAGTGCTCCGGACCTATACGAAACACTTGGGGTGGACCGTGGCGCCTCATCTTCGGACATCAAGAAAGCTTATAGACAACTTGCAAAAGAATTTCATCCGGATGTTAATCAATCCTCCGGTGCTGAAGTAAGATTCAAAGAAGTATCGGCCGCCTACGAAGTATTATCGGACCCGGAAAAACGACAACAGTATGATCGATTTGGGCACGCCGGAGTGGGAAATTCGGGTGCTCAAGGATTCGATGGTGCTGGGTTCGGTGGATTTGGTGATATTTTTGATTCGTTCTTTAGATCTACCGGTGCACGTCGGAGTGGTCCGCAACAGGGTGCAGACTTACGAACTGTTATTGAAATCGATCTCGAAGACGTGTTGGATGGAGTCGAGCACGAGCTGAAATTTTCGCGAGTAATCCGATGTCAGCCTTGTAAGGGGAATGGTGAAGCCGATGGTGCAAGTCGCCCTAGTTGTGGCGATTGCAGTGGGAC
This sequence comes from uncultured bacterium, assembly GCA_964011795.1. Lineage (GTDB taxonomy): Bacteria > Chloroflexota > Dehalococcoidia > UBA2979 > UBA2979 > UBA2979. The sequence continues at coordinate 5,752 of CAXGQC010000034.1, forward strand.
CGGAGAAATCAGACAAGTTCAGAGATCCTTATTTGGGCAATTTGTGAATGTAACTGTTTGCGGCGCTTGTCGGGGAGAAGGGACTCGAGTTGTCAGTCCCTGCACTGACTGTGATGGAACAGGACTGATCGAGTCAGATGTAGAGCGAATCGTATCAATTCCAGCTGGCATTGACACCGGCGAAACTTTGCGAATTCGTGGAGAAGGTGATCAAGGTCCGCGGGGTGCTGAACCGGGGAATCTTTATGCTGAAATCAAAGTGCGTGAGCATTCCAAGTTCATGAGGTATGGAAGAGATTTGGTTACGGAGTGCGAGCTGAATATGGTCGAGGCGAGTCTGGGCGCGAAACTTGATGTCATTACTTTGAGCGGTGAATCAGTTGCATTGGATTTGGATCCAGGGGTGCAATCAGGAGCCCGACAGGTATTAAAAGGCCACGGTGTCCCGGACCTCCGAGGCAGAGCCAAGGGCGATCTTTATTTGCAGGTGCGTGTTGTGACACCTACAAGTTTGACCGCGCGTCAGCAAGATCTGATAAGAGAATTGGGAGAATCACTCACCGATGCACATCGTCCAGACGATGCGGGTTCAATGTTCGATCGTATAAGGTCCGTTTTCGGATCTTGACGAATCTATAGATGTATTCCGCCAAAATATCGGCATCAGGAGAAACGCAGGAATCTCTCATAGCTTGTTTGGCTCTGGAAGGATTTTTTGGATTTGTTGTAGATGTGCCTTTCCAAGAGCTGAATTTATCGATAGGGACATTTAGCGAAGATTTAGCCCAACCACGTACAATTACATTTTTTTCCAACCGTTGGTACAGCAGTCAGGATCTATCTCTGTTAGAGGAGAAGCTTAGGGATTTATTGGTTTTAGATGAAAATTCCTCTATAAGGTGTTTCCAAATTTCGGGAGGAGCCAACGAGGTAGCTCATTTAACGGATTTTCCAGTGACTAGGTATGGGAGACTAGTACATAGAGTGAGCTGGATGCCAACAGATCTTCGTCAAGGTGAAGCTGAATTAGTTCTCGACCCGGGTCTCGCATTTGGGAGCGGGTTACATGAAACGACTAAACTTTGTTTGTCGCTTCTGTCGGAGCTGACGGCCTCTGAAATGAATCCTGGATGCGTGTTAGACGTCGGGACCGGATCAGGGATCCTCGCTATAGCATCCGTGATTCTTGGAGCTGGTCGGGCGGTGGCCCTCGACGTGGATGAGCAAGCACTGGAAGTGGCCGAACTAAATGCGTCGAAAAATGGGATGTTGGCAAAAATGGAATTCGTACAGCATGATATTTTATTGCCACCACCTGCGGAATTCCCTGTGAATCCGAATTCGGCAGATATGACTTTTGCGAATCTGTCTCGCGAGGTATTTGCTGGTGGTGTCTCACATATTGCTGAGTTAACTCGAGATGGAGGATTTATTGTGGCGACTGGCTTCCTTGAGTCAGATTCGACCGAGCTTATGAAATTCATCGATGAACGAGAAAATAGTTTGCTGCTGCGAGAAGTTCGCTCAATCAATGACTGGGTTGCTTTAGTTTACGAGAGGACCGTAACTTGAGAGTATCAGTGGTGATATTTGCCTTGTTTTTTGTCATGTCCGGATTGGATCAAGCTAAGGGATATCATTCAGATATTGAACCGCGACTGCCCATGATTGAACCACCTCTTGAGACGACTGCTCAGATTTCACAAGTCTCGGTTCAATCAGCCAGTCCTGCTATCGTCACCTTGTCTTTGCCGACATATATCTATTCAGGAGAGACCTTTCACTTACAAGGCGAGATGATATTTGAAGGTCCGAATACATTTATTGGTTCAATTGAGTTCTTAGATACGATAAGTCCATTACATGTCGGCGAAAACGGTATCTTTGAGACAACTCTTGGGATTCCCGTAGGTCATAAGTCAGGGGAATACGAGATTCAGATCTTGGTGTATGGGCTTGGTCACGAACTATTCAGAACTGAGTTGGTGGAAGTCCGAAATAAACCTCGAACCGAAGATTATATTCATCGCACTGAACACATGAAGGCCATTACCTCGGATTCATCAAGTCTAAATCGGGAACTCGAAATTAGACATGAATACAATAGGGAATACCTTCCCGTTCGTATTGGTCCTGAGCAGTTCATTCTCCCTGTGTCTGGGCCGATTTCCACTCAATTTGGTGAAAGACGCGTATACGAAAACGGCAGTTATGGGAATCACCATTCAGGTGTTGACTTTGCAGCAAAAGAAGGTACGTCTGTTATATCCTCATCTCAAGGTGTGGTTACCTACATTGGCAACTTGCCTATTCGTGGTGATAGCGTGGTAATCGACCATGGCGGAGGTGTGTTGAGCGGATATCACCATCTCTCACAAACCCTTGTATCACTAGGCCAAGAAATTATGCAGGGACAAGAAATTGGTGAAGTAGGTAATACCGGCTTCTCCACAGGACCACACTTACACTGGGAAATCCTTTTATTTGGTGTGCCAATCGATCCCATTCAATGGACTACGGACTTGTTCGTGCGTCAATAGTTCTATGGATAGTAGACTACTAGATATGGAAAATAACACCAGTTTACTAGTCGAAACAGCTCGAACAATTTTAGACAATATGCGTACAGTTGTTTTAGGCAAGGATATGGAATTGAAACTTTCCCTTATGACTCTATTGTCTGGCGGTCATCTTCTTATAGAGGATGTTCCTGGAGTAGGTAAGACGGTGTTAGCACGGACTTTAGCTAAATCGCTTGGCTGTGAGTTCTCTAGGATACAGTTCACTCCCGATCTTCTCCCGAGTGACGTCACTGGTGTATCTGTATTTTCTTCATCTACAGGGGAATTTCAGTTCAAACCTGGGCCGATCCTGTCACAAATAGTTTTAGCAGATGAAGTCAATAGAGCAACACCGAAGACGCAGTCCGCCTTGTTGGAAGCAATGGAAGAGGGTCAGGTAACCGTGGATGGTGCGACACATCTTGTGGGGGACCCTCACATGGTCATTGCTACACAAAACCCGATCGAGTATGAAGGCACTTTCCCTTTACCAGAGGCCCAACTGGATAGGTTTCTCATCAGACTTCACGTAGGTTATCCACAGGAGACTGAAGAAATCGCAATTATGGATGGCCAGCAGTACAAGCATCCAATCGATGATCTGAAGGCCGTCGCTACGGGTTCAGATATAGCAGCGATGAAGAACGTGATCAGTCAGGTCCATGTCGATTCACTCGTCAAGCAATATATCGTTCGGATTGTGAATCGTACTAGAGAACATCCTGATATCTATCTGGGGTCTTCTCCAAGAGGCTCTATCGGACTTATGCGTCTTGCCCAAGCTAGTGCCTTTCTTGCTGGCCGGGCGTATGTGGATCCTGATGATGTGAGAGAACTTGCTCCCGCTGTGCTTTCTCATCGCCTGATTATGCATCCTTCAGTACGACCTGCCGACAGCGACTCCATGCAAGTCACTTCGGATATTTTGCAAGAAATACCGGTCCCAGGGATGAATTCTCGGCTAGGTCCCTCGGGTAACTAGTTGTGCCGGGCCGTTTCACATCGTTTCTGCGCGAGAATATTGATCCTCTCCTGGCATTATTGGTAGCAATTATCTGTTTAGCAGTCTCGTATGCGACTGGGTTCTGGACATTGTTTAGGCTTACGTATCTTATTTGTATGGCTGTTCCAATACTTTGGTTATGGAGCAGAATGTCGATTAGCAAGTTGGAAGTGGAGGTTGATCGAGACAGTAGACGGATATCACAAGGAGGCTTCGTTACTACTTCGATTACCATTAGATCTAGTTCGTGGTTTCCAAAAATATGGTTAGAGGCGGAAGATACTGGTTCTTTGCCTGTATCGAGTTCTGGACGTGTTTTTACTGTAGGCGCTAGAGGAGTTTACAGATGGACCTACAAGACCCAAATTGATAGGCGTGGACTATATACGCTTGGACCCTTACAAATTCGGGCTACCGACCCGTTTGGATTTTTCAGCAGCACAGCTGAATTTGGCGAACCAACCGAAATTTTAGTTTATCCGACACCACCTGATCTGCCCAAATTTGATATACCGTCGGCCAATCTTCCCGGTGAAGGCAAGATAAGAACAAAGACCAGTCAGGTCACCCCGAGTGTTGCGGGTGTTAGAAACTATCTGCCTGGTGACTCGTATAACAGATTCCATTGGCCTGCCACAGCTCGTACAGGACGTCTAATGGTTAAGGAATTTGATATGGACCCTAGTTCTGCTATATGGGTAGTTGTTGATCTCGATTCTTCAGTGAACGATCTCGATGGCGACGATCAGATTGAAGACACGATTGTGATGACTGCGGCGACGCTAGCGAAGCACTTCAACAAGTTAAATCGTTCGGTTGGACTCATATCCTGTGGTCAACAAGAAGCAATAATCGAACCAGGTAGGGGAAATGCACACTTGTCTGCCATGATGCAGGTGCTTGCATTAGCTCGTTCAACAGATGCGCACTCTTACGTTGATGTAATTGATCGAGAGTCTCGTAGATTTGATAGGCATATCACTTTTGTAGGAGTGACGGCTGGAGAAGATTCAGAAGTATTGAGGAAAATAACGGAATTCCGATTCAGAGGTGGCACGGCGGTATTGTTGTCAGTGTTACATCCTGGAACGACGAATATCGACTCTGACTTCGATAGCGAGTGTGTGCGTAGTAAAATTCCGCGACTACTAGTCCATAGTCTTGAAACGATTGCGACTGATCTCACTTTCGATAACAAAATTAGGTCTCGTAGCGTGCTGAATAATCGCGGAGATTGAAGTTTTGTGACATATCAAGACGATTATCATCGTGATCATGCTGCTCCCATATCAAAATCTGATTCCACCAGCGCAAAATGGTATCTGTCCAGAGAGATGTGGATTTCGAACTTGTTTCTTATGGGGGCATTGGGGCCCTTAGTAGCCTCACTTGAGTCAGCCAATTGGGTAGATAGCGCACCTTCACTTTTTATACCGCTGTTTGTGTTCTGGACGATATCTTTGATCTTAATTTTCTCCAAACTCAGTGATGTCAAGATCTGGTGCCTAGCGATAGTTGTTAGTTTCGGGCTTTCAATTTTCATTTCGGCATACTCAATCGATCTCTCTGAAACTTTACTAGAGTCAGAAATGGAGCGTCTGCAGGAAACAACTGTTCGACTTGGACAGTGGATCGAAGCCATATTTACAGGGGGTGTTTCCACGGATCCTCTTCCTTTTGTTTTTTTGATCAACGTATTAATTGGTTTGATAACATTCTTCTCTGTATGGTCATTATTCCGACTTTGTAATCCATGGTTGGTGCTAGTGCCGAGTGGTTTTGCGATTCTCACAAACATCTCCTATTTGCCTGGCCAGCCAATTTTTGCGTTTGTGATATTTCTGTTTGGGGCAATACTGTTGATTATCCGAACACATTACATGAAGGCGCAGATGAGTTGGCGCATCAAGGGTATTAATCAGCCAGAATATTTGTTTCCAGAGGTATTAGTAATTGGCTTGATAATGGCGTCAGTCCTTATCGTTATGTCATGGGTCATCCCAACCGCAAATAAGTGGCAGCCCATGACCGATAGGCTGGACGTACTTCTTTCTCCAGTAGCAGATGAGGCAGAGGATTTAGGAAGACTATTCTTAGGAGTTGGAGGGAAGAAGTCGGCTGGTGCTCATTCTTTTGGTAGGTTTCATCCGATTGACTCACATTTGATCTTATCCAAGGACCTACTGCTCGAAATTCGCACTGATCAACCGCAATTGTTACGGGGCGCGTCGTACGATCTCTATACTGGCCTAGGTTGGGCCGTGTCGGATTTCGCAATTACTGATTTCAATAAGTTAGGTTTGGCAGCCGCCGAGTTTGGTACTTTGGACACCCGAGCTGAGCGGCGTGAGGCATCAATTGTCGAGTTATGGATTGCAAACCCAAACCTGCCATCCAAAAGATTGTTGATACCGGGCGAGCCACTCGCCACCGATAGAGTCGCAAAAATGGTCCTCGGTCCAGCATATTCAGCGATTGCAGTTGTACCGGACAGAAGTTTGGTAGTGGGAGATTCCTATTTAGTTGCAGGTGCCACAAGTATGGCAACTAGTACCTCGCTTAGCAGAGCAATCGAGGAAGCTCCAGCATCGATTAGAGTTACCTATACTCAACTACCAGAGAAACTCGACCCTCGGATATTCGATCTAGCTCTCCGTGTCACGCAAGGGAGCAAGACATCGTATGAGGCTGCAAGGAGGATCGAAGAGTATCTGCGTTATCAATATACGTATTCGTTGGTTCCTGGAAAGGCAGACCCACAGTCCGACCTTGTCACAGAATTTCTGTTTGAGTCAGGGTCGGGTCATTTCGACCATTTCTCAAGTGCAATGGTAGTGATGCTCCGTACGATCGGAATCCCATCAAGAATTTCTGTGGGTTTTGCGTTTGATGAAACGAACTTCAATCAGGAAATTAAGAGCTATGAGGTCACCGGCGAATCAAGTTGGTCTTGGCCACAGGTTTATTTTAGTGAATTCGGATGGATTGATTTCAATCCCACCCCTGTCAGACCAGTCATTCTTCGTGCTGATCAAAGCGGACTGTCGTCGTCGATCAATGAAACTTCAATCGAGCCGCGGGTTGGGAATTCGGACTTTTTGTATGACGACAGTGAACTTTTAGATCTATTTGATGAATCACAATTTTTAGTAGAGGATGTGTTTCCCGAGAGAACTAGTCGGTTCTACAACTCGCAAATGTTTCGTGCCATTTCTTCTTTCCTAATAGTTGGGTCAGTTGGGGTTATATCGCTGATATTTGCAATCAGTCTTTGGTGGTCGGTGAAGTTTCGTGAGTTTGACCGAGGTATCATTTATTGGCGCAAAATTGAGTACTTGTTGTTGGTCGCAAAATTGCTACCGCTGCGTCCCACCACACCGTCAGATATCAGCAGAATAATAGAATCTGTAGGAGTTGAATTTGCGGTTTCGGATAGATTTTCGAGAGCGGGATCTAGTCTTATATACTCAGAGACTGATCCGTCTAATGCATCTCTTGATCTTTCTCAAATGGAGAACGACTATCTGGCTATTAGGAATATTGTCGTTCGACACAGAGTAGTTGCGACCTTCAAGAAGGTGATACGAATAGTAAAGAGACCGCGCCTGGAACTATGAATTGGGAAGGACACTGAGCGGATTCATGCGTTGCCCATATCTTGATATCTCATAGTGAAGGTGTGGCCCAGTAGTTCTTCCCGTCATACCAACCCAGGCAATCAATTGACCGGCTGAAACTCTTTCACCCAGGCCGACATTAAAAGCTGCCCATCCATTGCTGTTTTGGGCAATGTGTGCATAAAGTGATTCATATCCGAAACCGTGGTCGACAATTATGTAGTAGCCATAGGAGTAACGAGGATCACCACCGGCGAACGTAACTAGGCCAGCTCGTGATGTATACACCTGGGCCCAGGCCGATGTACCGATGTCGATTCCCAGTGGATGTCGCCAGTCCATCAAGGAGGTTATGTAACGCGAAGTGACCGGCCAATTCCAATCGAGAGTAGTCAGGGAACCATCATAAGCGATGATATTCAGGCTCTTTCGGCCGTTTGGGACAAGGATTTCTTTTCCTACTGGAATACGGTCCGGAGCCGTAATTTCATTACCAGCGAACCCGATGATATCCGGAACAGAGACTTCATATTTTTCTGCTATCTCGGTAAGCGTTTCACCATAGCGAACTGCGTGGATGATACCTGGTACGGTTGGGATTCGAAGTTTGACACCAGGGAATATTTCATCAGGCTTTCCTACTTCGGCATTATTCCAAATAATATAATCCAGATCAATACCTTGTGATAGTGAGATAGCGGTCAGGTTATCTCCTGGTTTTATGATGTATTCATAGGAAATTGCCCTAAGAATTGCTGTCGATCTTTCCAATGAATCAGCAGCAATTCTTAAACGATTCTCTTCTTCGAGGCTTCTGAAATATGTACCCATCTCGCCGGGTGAGTTGATTTCTGAATCTGAAATCGATTCGGATGGACTGTTTGTCTGGGTATCTTGTGGAGCAACTCTCTCCGCGTCAGTTTCGATCTGATAATTTTGCTCTCGAGCCACTCGTGGAAAAGAATCAC
>CAXGQC010000035.1:0-13791 GCA_964011795.1 uncultured bacterium
TGAGTCGTCAAAAACAATTAGGGGTGCGAACAGATGAACACAATTAAAGATCGACTGAAAGCAGGTAAAGCAGTTGTCGGTACAGCCGGATCAGTTTCCGAGGAAAACATGGCTCTCCTCGCTGATTCAGGCCTGGATTTTTTGCTTTTTGATACTCAACACTCGTTTATTGAGCCAAAACAATATCAGAGAGCGATAGCAGCGATGAAAGGGAAGCCTGCAGCACCGATCATGCGAGTGAGTGAGAACCGGCCTGACCTAATTTGTTTTGCCTTAGACCTTGGCGTACGGGGTGTCATAGTCCCGATGGTAAATACCAAAGAAGAGGCCACGGCGATGGTACGAGCCTGCAAGTATTCTCCTGATGGGGACAGAAGTCATGCCGGCGTGAGGGGCGAGTGGGGTGAATATAAAGACTATCGCGAACACTTAGATACTGTGAATAATGACTTGCTCATTATTCCAATGATTGAGACACAGCAGGCTATCGCTAATATTGACGAGATACTCAGTGTCCCAGGAATCGACGTATTACTTGTTGGTCCGTCTGACCTCTCAATTGAACTAGATGTGCCTCTTGATTACCCGAGCGACACATATCAGGCTGGTCTCGACACAATTGCTGAAGCTTGCAAAAGGCATGATGTTGTACCAGGTATGTACTTTATCCCCCCTGGGATGGATCCAAACTTCTACATCCAAAAAGGATTCAAATTCTTTACTATGCCTTGGGCCCCTTGGGCACTTCAAGGAGTGGAGACTGCCCTCACGGAGATAAACAGAGACTAGATTGGCTGGTTGGGTCGGCTAATCTGACACAAACCAGTGTCTACAAAAGTCTTAATTCTTGGCTCCGGTACACCAAATCCGGATCCCGCTCGGACAGGCGCTGCCTCGGCTGTGGTCGTGAACGGGGTTTCGTATCTCATAGATGCAGGGGTCGGTGTGGTCCGTCGGGCTGCAGCTTTGTCACCCACTTGGGGTGGTGAATTCTCTGAGCTTGAGGTGGACTCTCTTGGACATGTCTTTATTACCCACTTGCATTCAGACCACACACTCGGCCTCGCTGATCTTCTACTGACACCATGGGTGATGGGTAGAGAAGAACCTCTCAAAGTCTTTGGTCCGAGTGGTACGACAAAGATGCTGAAGCATCTTCGTGACGCATACGAAATCGACATCGAATACCGCACCACTGGGTCCCAGCCATCCAACATATCGGGGTCTTTTTTTTATGCCACAGAGATAACTGAAGGTGAAATTTTCAAAGATGACAATGTAACTGTTCAGGCTTTTGAAGTGGATCACGGGAATCTTAAAAACTCTTTCGGTTACGTATTCGAAACAAGTGACAGGCGCATTGTCTTTTCAGGAGATACCGGAGTGAGCGAATCTTTAAAGCACCACGCTAGCGGAGCGGATGTCCTGATACACGAAGTCTACTCAAGTGAAGGTTTTGCACAAAAAACGGCTGACTGGCAAAACTATCATCAGGCACACCACACGTCGGCCTCTGAAGTCGGAATCATAGCCCGTGATGCTCAACCGGGAATACTTGTGCTGTCACATATTTTATTCTGGGGTGCGAGCGTAGATTCTGTCCTTGCCGAAGTCAGAGAATATTTCGATGGAGATATAGTAATTGCAGAGGATTACACCGTCATTTAACGCAAATCAATCTTTGGTGTAAGTTAGAAGTAGAGGTTTTTGAATTCACGGTTTTTTCTAATAAAAAGGCGATGTAATTGACCCGAATCATTCTCTACACAGGTAAAGGTGGCGTCGGCAAAACTTCGATAGCGGCTGCCAGTGCCCTTCGTGCATCACAACAAGGTCTCTCCACCATGGTCCTTAGTACAGACTCTGCCCACAGTCTTGGTGATTCTTTTGACCTTCCATTAGAACCAGAACCCCAATTAATTGCCGAGAACCTATGGGCACAGGAATGTGACGTCTACTACAACATGGACAAATACTGGGGTACTGTTCAAAAATGGCTAGAATCTATTCTTGCGTGGGAGGGCTTCGATCCAATCCTTGCGGATGAAATGGTCGTGCTACCCGGGATGGATGAACTGGCTAATCTCCTATGGATCCTTGAACATCACAGGAGCGGCAAGTACGACCTAATCGTAGTTGATTGTGCGCCGACAGCTGAGACGTTTCGGCTCCTCACTTTCCCTGAGGCAGGACGTTGGTGGCTGGACAAAATATTCCCGTTGAGCAGAAAGATCTCAGGCTTCGCCAGACCAGTCATCCGTCGCGTGACCAATATGCCAATGCCAGATGATGACGTCTTCGATGCAACGAAGCAGCTCATGGATCAGATAGAGAAAATCCAGGAACTTCTTAGCGATCCTGAGTCCACCAGTGTCAGACTCGTGACAAATCCTGAACGGATGGTGATAAAGGAAACTCAACGCGCTTATACACAGCTCGGGTTGTTCGGCTACCGTGCTGATATGGTCGTCTGCAATCGGGTAATGCCCGAAGAGGTCCTAGAAAATTCTTATTTCGCAGCACGTGGTGAAGACCAAAAAAAATATTTAGGTGAGCTCTCGGAAATATTCGGACCCATACCTATCAGAACTACGCCTCAATTTGATCGTGAGATAGGTGGAATAACTGGTCTATCAGAACTTGCGGACCTACTATTTGGTGCAGAGTCGCCGGCCGAGTTTTTCTACGACGAGTTACCGTTCACCATTACCTCAACTGAAACCAATGATGAAGCTCCATTCGGCGCCGATCAGCTGCTCACATTGAGCATCCCCACTGTCGATAAGGAAGATGTCAAATTGAATCAGGTCGGAGAGGAATTGATCATTGAAGTAGGACGATATCGGAGAAACATGCTGCTCCCAAGATCCCTACAGATGCGAGATGTTTTATCAGCAAAGCTTTCAGATGGTTCGCTTAAGATTTGGTTTGGAGGACGCACTAATGGATAAGGACCCAAGGATTGAAGATCTCGAGGAACGAATTCGTGTACTCGAGGAACAACTTAATGAGAATAAAATGTTTAGGATGATGGACGATCTAAAAGGGTCGGACGTGTCGTCTCGCGTTCGTAAGCTGTTTAGCGAACAGCTCATGCTACTTAGTGATCTAACGAGAACACTCAGTCGCATCATGGATGATCAGGATGATGGAGAAGAAGACGTCGACAGGAAAGGGTCACGGAACATACCCGTTGAGTGATATTTCAGTCTTCTTTGGACTATCATAAGTCGCGTAGTGGCGGGACACTTACTATGGATGACTTTTCAGGCAAGACTGCGCTCGTGACCGGCGCGGCGAGTGGCATCGGTGAAGCAATTGCGCTGAAACTTCTTGCTGAGGGTGCCAACGTAGTAGGGATGGATTTACAGTCCCAACTCGATCAGTTTAAAAAAGAACAATTCGCAGCACACCCTAATAGTTTTATAGGTGTTTCAGGTGACGTGACGGATGAGGACGCCTGGCATAATGCTGCAAATATTACTCATAACAATTTCGGGGAGATAAATATTCTCATCAATAATGCGGGGGTGATGACTCTCGCGCCGCTTTCCAATGCCACTTCGGAAGATTGGGACTGGATTTTCTCCGTCAACGTGTTCGGTGTTGTTACTGGTGTTCGTGTCTTGCTGCCGTACCTACGTGGTGCCGAGGAAGCACACATAGTAAATACCGGTTCAATGGCTGGATTGGCACCGAGGTTGGAAGGCATTCAAGCCATCTATAGTGCATCAAAGGCGTCGGTCGTGTCGTTTTCTGAAATGCTGAGAAGCGAATTGGCAAAAGATGATATTGGAGTTTCTGTCCTCTGCCCTCACACAATCGATACAGACATATGGGGATCGGAAAAACATAGACCCAGCTCGTATGGAGAATCACACGAATTCGAAGTCCCGGATCGTGCAAGCACAGCCATGAATCCTTCTCGTGTTGCTGAGATAGTATTAGAGGGCATCAGAGATAACCGAGGATTCATATTTACAGATGCGGAAGGGGTTACCACTACTCGCATCCCTGAACGTATGAATCGTATAGAGCAGGACTTGGATTGGTTAAAGGGGAAGATTGGTTAAAAGCGGAAAATTCTAGTTGAGGGAAAGTTTATGAAATTTGGAGCATTTTTTCTGTCAGGCTCACCTGACTCTGAAGATCCAACTCAGGTCTTTGATCGCTTGAGTACCTACATGACGTCTGCAGAGTCGCTTGGGTTTGATTCGCTCTGGTTTGCTGAGCATCATTTCTCTAACTATGGATATATCCCAAATCCGTTACTGATGGCGACCAAGGCAGCCTCACTTACTGATGAGATTCGAATAGGAACGGCTGTATTGGTGTTACCGTTTTGGAATCCGCTCAGGGTTGCTGAGGACATCGCGCTGACTGACCATCTCACTGATGGCCGTCTGGAAGTTGGAGTCGCTCGTGGTTATCAACCGTTCGAATTCAAACGATTTGGATTAACTATTGACGATGCTCGCGAACGAACAGACGAAACACTTGAAATCCTCCTCAAGGCTCTTACTCAACAAACATTCACGTGGCAGGGAGACTACTTTGACATCCCTGAAACTACTATCCTCCCTGCCCCAAAGCAGCAACCAACCCCACCCATATGGCTCGCTGCTCATACCCAAGAATCTTTTGAGATAGCCGCAAGATTTGGGCTCAATGCGTTTACCACGAACTCAGGAAGAACCATAGAAACTCTGGCAGAAGGATGGAGCCATTATCAGGAAGCGCTGGAACGATATCCGAAAGCCCCAAAAATGTTGGGGGTTCAGGCCCAAATCTGTGTGACAGACTCCGACGACATAGCACAGGAACAAATGTCTCACTTCCGATATCAGACCAGGCAGGCACGGAATCTTCGCAGTGGTAAAGAACAAGTGGTATCCGGAGTGTCCGCACCTCTACCCTACGACGATGAGCCTGAACTTGATGAGATTTTCACCGATCGAACTCTTTCAGGCAGTCCAGACACAGTAATAGAAAAAATCAAGGCTTATCAGTCTGTAGCCGACATCGATCAACTGAATTGTGTTTTTCAGGTTGGCAGTATGGATCCTCGATTAATTAGTCACTCGATGAAATTATTCGCCGAGGAAGTTGCACCTGAGTTTCGATAGATAACAGTTTGAGAGGTTGATGGATGGCGGGTCGAGTAGAAGGCAAAGTCGCAGTTCTTATAGGTGGAGGACAAACCGCTGGAGAAACTGTTGGAAATGGGAGAGCAACTGCTCTTGTTCTTGCTAGAGAAGGCGCTCGCGTTTTCGTCGTTGATCGTGATCTTGAGTCAGCAGACGAAACCGCCAAAATGATTAAAGAGCAAGGGGGCGTTGCTTCATCCTGCCAAGCAGATGTCACCTCTGAAGAACAAGTCGAGATAGCAATTAAATCCTGTGTGGAACAATTTGGCCGCCTTGATATTCTCCATAACAATGTGGGAGCAAGTGTTGCTCTCAAAGATGGATCTGCGACCGAACTCGAGACTGATGCCTTCGACCAAATTTATGCAGTTAATCTTCGAGGAATGTGGTTGCCTTCTAAGCACGCCCTCCCAGTCATGAGAGAGCAAAACAACGGTTCAATTATCAATATTTCTTCCATGGCTGTTTTTTCAGGGTCCTATCCATTCGTTGGATATAAAACTACAAAAGCGGCAATAATCGCTCTGACTGAAAATATAGCTTCCGCAAACGCAGAGTACTCAATTCGCGCCAACACTGTCCTTCCTGGTCTCATCAACACCCCCATGGCAATTGAGGCCAGAGTTACTGCTGGCGCAGACCGCGGGGAACTTGTAGCCCAGCGGGATGGACAGGTTCCACTCGGACGAAAAATGGGAACTGGTTGGGATATAGCCAACGCATCACTATTCCTGCATTCAGACGAAGCTCAATTTATTACAGGCATAGCTCTGCGCGTTGATGGCGGGCGCTCAATATCAGGTTAGGCATAGCCCTATTGATATATAAACTCATCCCCGTCCAAATCAATAGCAGGTATCACCTGTGTATCCTCCCAGTAGTCCTGGGAGTGATGCCATTCAGGTTTTGCTCCACTCTTCGGTAAGAAAGGCATTGCCCGTAGCAAGTAACTCGGATTGAAACTCTCGGGATCCTGCCATGGAAGGAGTTCCATGTCTTTATCCTCATCCCGAAGACTTACCTCAACTCTCGGCGCACCGCGAGCCTCCATATGGGTCAGCAGGCGACAAACAAAGTCGGCAAGTAAATCAGCCCTATACGTCCAACTCCCCCTGAAGTATCCAAATACCCAAAGCAAGTTCGGCACGCCAGTAAACATCATGCCGCGGTACGTGACAGTGTCAGATAGAACAAGTGGCTCGTCGTCAATTGTAAAATCAATGTCCCCGAGTACATTCATGTTGAAGCCGGTCGCAGTCACCACTATATCGGCATCGTGTGTCTCGCCCGACTTCAACACAACACCGGTCTCGGTGAATGTCTCAATCTCATCAGTAACGACTGAAACATGCCCCGCCTTAATACTCTCAAAAAAATCAGCGTCCGGCACATACGCGACCCTTTGCCTCCAGGGTTTGTAGTCAGGTGTGAAATGCGGCTCTATTTGATGATCAGGTCCTAGAACGTTCCGAATACCGTTAAGTAGTTCCTCACGAACTTCATCTGGTTTTTCGAGGGTCCTTTTGAAAAAAATTGCAGTGTCCCGCAATATCTTCCGGCGAACAATTTCGTGGATCCAATCCGGGTCGACATCAAGTTCCCGCAAGGTTTCAGCAAGATCATCCCTATTTCGACCAGTACTGTAATAAATCGGTGATCTCTGGACTAACGTCACGTGTTCGCACTTTTCAGCGATTGCCGGTATCAACGTAGCAGACGAGGCCCCAGAGCCAATCACAATAACTTTTTTACCTTCATACACCAGATCTTTTGGCCAAGTTTCGGTATGGACGATTTCACCTTGGTAACTATCCATTTCCGGCCAGTCAGGTGTGTATCCCTCGGAATGCCGGTAATACCCCTGACACATCCAAAGAAAATTAGCAGTGAAATATTTCTTCTCACCGGTGTCCGTTAGTTCAGCCTGGATGAACCATTTATTTTTCTCACTGGACCAGCTGGCGGATTCAATTCGGTGCCTATATCGAATATGAGAGGCTAGATCGTTTTCATCAATGACTTCGCCCATGTATTTCAGTATCTCTTCCGCTGTCGCGATTGGTGGTCCGGTCCACGGTTTGAATTTATATCCATACGTATGCAGATCACTATCTGATCTAATGCCCGGATAATTATGTGACCACCAAGTGCCACCGAAACTTTCCTGACTCTCCAAGACTACGAAGCTCCCGTTAGGGCGCTGTGTACTGAGATGGTACGCACCACCTACTCCGGCGACGCCGGCTCCAACAATCAGCACGTCAAATTCTTCTGTCACAATGTCGTCAGACTTGTGTTCAGTTGCCACGGTTGTCATTTACACCTACCTATCGAAACACAATAGTTTGCGCTCCAGTATATCTATCCTGAACTCGATTGACTTATATCAGTCCACTAAGAATTCCTTGGTAACTGCTCTGTCGAAGGCATCGCTGCAGAAACCAATTGAATAATTGTAGTCATCTTGCCGAGAGTCCCTTCAATGAATCGTGACAAGGCATCTCGAACCTCTAATTCGCTTGCTGCGGTTAGAGGTTCTACATCATTAGCTAGCTGTGGCAACAGTTGCACCGCTGCCGCTCTGGCTTCCTCAATAGTATTGACAATCTGACTTTCCAGTCCAGATTCCGTTTCGATTGTTTTGACGAGAACATGAAGAAGACCCAGATATTGAGGCCAATGGGCCAGATGTCTGTACATACTGGGCATAATGTCCGATCGTCCGCCAATTTGATTTAGTTCTTCAACAAGGTCTCTAACATCAGCTTCCATATTCGACAAAGCTAATAACTCCGGCATCTCGCCGTGAACGACACCTTTCTCATCTGTGGCGAACTGTGGTAGCCGATCTCGTTCTCGGATCTCCACGCCATCAATTTTGGCAAGAAGGGCGTTTAATGCAATGAGATTGAGAAAATTACTGCGCTCATAGCTATTGAGCACGACAGTAATCGATCTCAAATCATCTGGAGAGAGGCTGACTGATTTCAAGGTCGAGAAACTGAACACTAGATTCTGATCTGTTCGAAGAGAAGCCCGCAGTAAAACAGCTGCCTCCGTGATAGCCCCACTTACATAGAGTGGCTTTAATGAATCCCACGCCCATGGGAGTGCTCCGGGGACCGTAGCCAGGTGGCGCCAGATAAGATTTACGACTGGTACCCCGAGTGATTCTCTAATGTCTCGATAAATCCGAGCAGTTTCCCCGAAGGCCTCATCCTCCGTTATTGCTGCAACTGGGTCTGTTCGTTGATCCGACAATGTATTCTGGCTCTTTCTTCTGTATAGAAGGAGATTATGTTCTCCATTTCAGAAACCGTACGGTGAAATCTTAGTAATTGCTATCGTGTACCGATTACTGGCGCCATCTCTCTGCTCATCCTTATATGACTGGACATAAGCCTCGCCTCCCGCTTCTCCAAGATAGATATTCGCTAATGGTCGAAGATCCTTTTCGGCGTCAGCAATCGCCACAGACTGGATACGACCAGAAATACTGACATATCTGTATGGAGGTGACTCATCCTGAACCACAAAAGACACGGCAAGGCCTTCATGTAATAGTCGCCCTTTCACACTATCTGCGGCTGCCATAAACCAAATACCGTTGTCAGATGAGTAGCGGTACCAGACAGGTGTGGCATGCGGGGCAACACCGTCACGGGGAATCGAGAGTATTCCCACCCGTACGCCGTTCAAAAATTCGTCAATCTGTTCAGTCGACATTTGTGCCTCCAAGGAATAAGCCGACATTTGCTCAATACACGTAATCGGTTCTTACTTATCCATATACAGGACTAGTATAGGAAATTTTCATCACACATTAGTGCTCTATGATGACCTGACAACAAACTATGGGACTTCACTCAGCAACTAAGGAGAAAATATGACTGGCAGACTCGATGGCAAAGTTACTGTTGTTACCGGAGGGAATAGCGGCATAGGTGAATCTACCGCCCGCCTATTCGCATCCGAGGGAGCCAAGGTACTACTCCTCGCCCGCCGTGAAGAACAGGGTATTGCTGTCCAGAATTCGATCAACAGTGACGGCGGTGAGTCTACATTTGTTCAGTGTGACGTGGGTGATCCAGATTCTGTTAACGCAGCAATCAATAAAGCCGCTGGTATATATGGTGGAATTCATGTCCTCTTCAATAATGCCGGTCATGGTGGAGGGGGTGACTTCCCTAACTCCACTGACGAGGAGTGGAACAGTGTCATTAATGACAACTTAAATGGCACATTCTACGTGTCCCGAGCCGTGTGGCCTCACCTCATCGCATCCGGTGGAGGTGCAATCGTAAATATGTCTTCACTTGCAGCACAGCGTGGATTCAGTCCAAAAATGATCGATGAATTTGGTGCAACTGCTCCTGCCTACTATGCCGCGAAAGCGGGCATCGATGCCCTGACCAGATATATGGCAGGAGTTGGCGGGAAGCACAATATCCGGGTCAATTGCGTGCGACCGGGACAGATCCTTACCCCAGGAGCAACCAGAGGCACCATCAATGACGCGGACGGAGGGCATCACGTCTTCGAAAGCATGTTTGATTTCGCACAAATTATTCCTGGACCGGGTTACCCGATCGATGTCGCCAATGTTGTACTCTTTTTGGTTTCTGATGAATCGCGTTTTGTCACGTCCGAGATGATCAATATCGATGGTGGTGTGGCGGCGAAAATTTAATCTCTGGATATTTAAGGATGCCTAAGTTCGCGTTAGACATACCGAGTTCGCAAATATTTTTTTGTAGTCTAGCTGTGGCCGCTGCTTTACTTGGTGACGCCATACTATACGTGGTCATGCCTTCCCAACCTGAACTCTGGGGGATCACCATCGTACAGGTTGGAATACTTCTATCAGCTAACCGAATAATTCGTCTCCTCACGAACCCGTTGAGTTCGGAAATTATGAGGAAATATGGTGTGGTAAAACCATTTATGGGAGCGATGTGCAGCTCGGTTATCGTTTTGGTCATCTATGCCTATTCTAAGAATTTTTTCGTGCTCCTGCTTGGGCGTTTGGCCTGGGGCGCTTGCTGGTCATTGCTTCGACTTGGAGCCCAGTGGACTGCACTTGAGGAAAGCAAGGGTCAAAACCTAGGTTTTAATCTCTCGTATAATGCCTCAGTCATTCGTATCGGGGCGATCGGAGGGGCACTATTTGGGGGCATCTTGTCTGACGTGATTGGATTGCGAAACACTTTACTTATTTTTGGTATTGCGACTGTCCTATCGCTGATAGCCTGGATCAGGCAAATCCCAGAGAGTTATAAAGTTAAGCCCGCCGCTGCGCAAAGCAGCCGACAATATTCGACAATACTGCGTAACCCTCGTCTGCTATTGGTAAACATGTGCAGTCTCCTAACAGGGCTAATCTGGTCCGGTGCCGTTTCAGGTACGATTGGTCACTATTTACGCTACAGATTTGGTCTGGAAATAGAAGTACTTACCGTTGTGGTTGGAATCAGCACGTTCACCGGAATCATGCTCGGCGTTCGTAGTCTTGCGGAAGTGTTTATTGGACCTGCCGGGGGCTATCTGTCGGATCAGTACGGTCGAGTAAAGGCACTTGTAATAACGATGGTCTTTGCTGCTGGTTCGATTATGTTGCTGAGTCTCAATCTTGGGCTCCTTGCGAGCGCAGTTGTTCTCATTGTCACTTTCGTCTCAGGAGTCTTGGTAACTATGCAGTTACTGGCTCTTGTGGGGGAAATGGCCGAGGACATGTCGCGCACTGAAACGCTTTCTGTGTATTCAACATTCCAAGACTTTGGATCAGCGCTAGGACCGTTCATCGGTTTATCTCTGATCGAGGCAAGCCAACTTCCGGAGCTTTATCGAACAGGCGGGTTTATTTTGTTATTTTTTGCTGCTGTTTTCCCATTGATTTCCAAAAAACAGTACTTACGTATCGGCAACTAAACAATCACGGCCCCTCGTCCGAATAAGACCTGAGATTTCTCATAGGGAACTCTTGATATGGAAATTCTGCCAAAGCAGCCTCATCCAGTGAAGTGCCGAGTCCAGGGGCCGTGGGGACTTGGATATACCCATCTTCCACATCGAACTGATTTGTGGCAATCTCGCGTCCCATTTCTTGGAAGTTTATAAAGTACTCAGTAATCAAAAAGTTCGGTATCGTCGCTGAAACCTGCAGGGTGGCAGCGAGCCCGATCGTCGTGCTGTTGTAATTATGTGGCGACACAGCAACAAAGTATGGCTCAGCCATAGCTGCAATTTCCTTCAGCTCTAAAATTCCGCCTACGTTACAAACATCAGGATTGATAATATCGGCCGCATCCTTCTCGAACATTTCTCTAAATTCAAATTTCGTGTACAACTCTTCACCAGTCACGACCGGGATATTTATTTCTTTCTTTGCCGCTGCCAAGGCGTTTATATTCTCAGCTAATACTGGTTCCTCATACCAAAATGGTTCGAATTGCTCCATTTCTCGAGCAATTCGGACCGCATGCATCGGTGCTAGTCTTCGGTGCATCTCTATAAGAATATCGATGTCAGGTCCAACCGCCTCACGCACGGCCTGCACATTCTTTACCGTTTGTTTCTCGATTGTCTTATCAACAAAAGTTCTCCACGGTCCAGGCACTGGATCGAATTTCAACGCGGTAAACCCTAAATCAACAATTTTGCGTGCTTGTTCTGCGACCTCATTCTCGTCCCAGCTACCGCCACCCCAACCGTTGGCGTACACCCTTACTTTGTCTCTGCAGGGGCCACCCAGAAGCATATGTACCGGCAAGTCACAGGACTTACCGAGTATGTCCCACATAGCCTGTTCCAACCCACTCACTGCGCTATATAGGTCCATTGCTCCTCGGCGAGCGCCGAAGTCATCAAAAGACATCTGCAGAAAGTGTTTGATATGCCTCGGATCGCGGCCTATCAAGTATCGCTTTAATTGGTCAATGTGAGCCGTCACTTGAATATCTCTATCGGCTTGTGTGTAGCACTCACCCCAACCATCTATACCATCGTCAGTCTCAATTTTTACAAAACACAAATTTTTGCCTTTTGCGTAGTTGTGATAACTCGTTTCTGCTGCTTTCGTGGGGTGAATGATGTGATGCTCGACATTGACTATTTTCATAAATTCTCCAGTATAAAAATAACTAACTGACCATAGTGTCCGGTTGCTCAGGCTACCAGAGTACTGGAAAACTGAGTGTGGTTCAGATTTATTCCTACCGCATACGGGCAAGACCGCTACTTCTGCTCTACGATACCGATGAGTTATCAGGACATCGCGCTTGCGCCGGGAGAAAAACAATGAAGTTCGGAATATTTTATGAACACCAATACCCACGACCGTGGACGGAAAATGGGGAAGAGGTACTTCTACACGAAGCACTTGACCAGTTAGAACTAGCTGACAAATTGGGGATCGATTATGCGTGGGAGGTCGAGCATCATTTCCTAGAAGAATATTCGCATTCATCAGCCCCAGAGGTCTTTCTCGCCGCGGCGTCCCAGCGCACTTCGAGAATCAGACTCGGCCATGGGATCACACTCATGCCGCCTGGGTACAACGCACCTGCACGAATTGCTGAGCGCATATCAACTCTCGATCTACTATCGAACGGACGCGTAGAATTTGGAACTGGCGAATCTGCCTCCCGTACCGAACTCGAAGGGTACAACGTTGACCCAAGCCAGAAGCGAGAGCAATGGAAAGAAGCTGTTGAACAGGTAACAAATATGATGGTCATGGACCCCTATCCTGGGTACGAAGGTGACTTTTTCTCGATGCCGGCTCGGAATGTCATTCCTAAACCTAACCAGAAGCCACACCCGCCTTTATGGGTAGCCTGCTCAAATCGGGAAACCATTAAGATGGCTGCCCGACATGGCATCGGCGCCCTAACCTTCACATTTGTTGATGCTGACGAAGCCCGACCGTGGGTAGAAGATTATTATGAGACATTTAAAAACGAGTGTGTGCCCATCGGTCATGCTGTAAATCCAAATATTGCTTTCGTGATGGGATTCTCTCTGCACGAAAATGAGCAGATAGCCGTGGAACGTGGCATCGATGGACT
Organism: uncultured bacterium; assembly: GCA_964011795.1. GTDB lineage: Bacteria > Chloroflexota > Dehalococcoidia > UBA2979 > UBA2979 > UBA2979. The sequence continues at coordinate 13,214 of CAXGQC010000035.1, forward strand.
GAGATTTTTCCAATATGCGCTCGGACACTATTACGTCGAAGGTAAACACCAACCTGGCCGGACCAATATTTGGAATAACTACATGGAGGTACGTGATGGGATTGTCTCACCAGATCTGACGGGCGGAGGAGAAAAAGGCAATATTACAGCAAGTCGAGGCGCAATAGGCACCCCTGAACAAGTTAGATCCCACCTTCGAACGTTTTCAGATATCGGTGTCGATCAGGCGATTTTTATACAACAGGGTGGCAAAAATAAGCACTCAGATATCTGTGACTCTTTAGAACTATTTGCAAGCCAAGTAATGCCGGAATTCCACGCGGAGGAAGCAGCGAGAACAAAGGCTAAAGACGAAGAATTGGCTCCATATATTACAGAGGCATTCAACAGGAAAAAATGGCTGGCACCGTTATCCGACGAGGAAATTCCGGTCCTGCAACCGTATGGGCGAACTGTAGCTGAAGCCTAATTATATTTTGGCTAGTAGAACGGAATATTGTGGCAAGAAAACTTTAACTGAACTAAAAGTGATGTTATCGTCCTGAGATGAAAAAACTATCTTACCTGGCAGCCCTCCT
>CAXGQC010000036.1:0-13744 GCA_964011795.1 uncultured bacterium
TAGCGCAAAATCTTGCTGAGCAGGCTAAGCGATTAGGGGATACGAATCTTTTACTGGCGGAAACTACGTCTACTCAGTCGCAACTACGAGAGATTTCTGATGAACTCCAGAGTGAATTCGGTTCACTCATTCTTGTTTTGGCGAGCACCAGCGGTGAAAACACCTCTTTGCTTGTCTCAGTCAGTAACGATCTAATTTCAAGAGAAATTGATTCACGTAACTTGGTTGCGTATATTACAGACGTCACAGGTGGTGGTGGTGGTGGACGGCCACAATTAGCCCAAGCAGGGATAAAAGATTCCTCACGATTACACGAGGCTTATATTCAGGTCGAAGGCTTGTTGCGAGCTCAACTGATGGATTGACATGTTATTTAGTCGACTCGGGGTACTTGTGTCTAAAATCTATGAAAAACTCACGCCGATCATTACATCGATAATTCGAATATTGAAATCCACGGGCTATTGGTTCCGTCCACTGGTTCAAAGTCTCATGACTGTTCTTTATTCGAAGAAATCTAACTCGGACCTAACAGGCGATGCAGTGCCTATAGAAATCATTAAAATCAAGACCTCGGAGACTTCAGCTACAATTATCGGAAATATCGAATCGAGTGGACTGAAGTCTGCTTTTATCGAGCTGCCTGAGGATGCCTACGAATTTGAGCGCCTAGATCACTGGCTTAGAATCGCGGCGTACGCGCGCCGAACTGGCTTTGTGCCTATTATTGTCAGCCGTAACAATCGCATCCGCAAATCCGCCAAGAGCACTGGGCTAGAAACTCGAACACTCCCAATTGAGGGGTTTGGAAATCTGCTGGACTCTTTACTAAGGCCGCTGAACGTAGGTCGGGTGCGATCGCTATCCTCCAATACCCTTCTGACTATAGTGACCACTGCAATATTTGGACTCACTGTGTTATGGATCCTTAATTCTGTTCCGAGGGCGGAAGTACGATTCAATCCGCCGACCACGTCGCGAACAATAGATACTATCCTCACCGTTACTGATACCACAAACGGGAGTGACATAGCTAATCGCAGGATAGCCGGATTAGCAGTCCGGACAGAAGTTAGTGCAACAGTGGTTGTTAAGACAACTGGGATCGATGATTCTGGCGATGAGACTTCATTGGTCGTACTTGAATTTACTAACAGCAGTAGTAAACCGTATTCACTGGCAAAAGGCTTTCAAGTTCGAACCGAGGACTATTTATCGTTTGCGATCATCGAAGATGTTGTTGTAGGCCCGGGTGAAGTCGTGCTTGTGTCAGCACTCTGTGGTATTGCGGGTGAGATAGGAAATGTGACGGCCAATACTTTAACAATTGGGATATTGCCTACCGAGATTACTGTTACTAACCCTGAACCAGCATTAGGTGGGACTGACAATTCTTGGTCGATTGTCTCACCTGATGATGTCCTCCAAGCTCACGTCCATGCACAGTCGGTTCTTCGTGCTAGAGGTATTGATGAGCTTCGAGCCTTAAATCTGGGTGAATTGGTGTCAACTACTGTTGCTTCACCTGTTTTCTCACAGCAAGCTCGGCAAGATATTGGAGATCCAAGTGATATTTTTGTTATGGATTACGTGATCATTGCAACTGGATTAGTGGTCTCACCGGATGAGGCACGAAGAGTCACTCGTACTATCTTTTCGACTACCCTCTTGCCAGCAGAGGAACTGATTCGAATTTCCCAAATAGAACTGATCGACTCGCCTGACCTGGGAAAAGACAAAGTCCGTATCCGAGCAACAGCAGAAATCGCGGACCTAAGCCACTGGATTGAGGACGTCAATGATTTTCTTCCTGGAAAGAGCACTGAAGCAGCGGGATCGTTCCTTCAGGCTCGACTGGAGTTGATTGAATCACCGGATATACAGATAACACCAAATTTCCTCAGACGAACATCACTTCCGACTAGTCCTGGGAAAATCACTTTAGTACTGCAATGAAAACAATCGAAGATTAAGGAATAAACAGAGTGAGTCGTATTTTAGGGATTGACTACGGAGCCAAGCGAACTGGCTTAGCAATTAGTGACCCCTTAAACAAATACGCAATACCTCTTGATGTCATTAGCAGCACCCGCACCTATCCGCACGTGAAACAATTATTACTCGATGAAGATATCCATACGATAATTATAGGCTTGGCCATGCCGATGTCTGGCAAGCCGAACGCTCAGGTCACATCGACTGTGCGCATTGCGGAAAGGATCCGCAAGCTAGGTGTTGACGTACTGTTTGAAAGCGAGCACCTGACATCAGAAGCGGCCAGCGACATAGTCCGCAGGCAAGTCGCCCGCAGTGGCGTGCCGATCGACGATATAGCCGCCTCAGTGATACTACAGCAATATCTCAATTCGAAAAATTCTGACTCATGAGAATTCCTGCACTCAATAAGAATAAAATTGTACGACCTGTATTTGTTTTTTCACTTGTCCTAGCAGTATTAGCGACCGTGTTAATAATTAGATTCCTTGATGATTCTGATCAGAGATTACTTGCAGAGATTCCAGTATCCACTGAGAATCCATCACGCGAGACTGTGGAAGTGGAAATTCCCGACGGATTAAATGTCGGTGAAATTGCACAACTTCTGTCCGATAGTCGAATCGGCGGTCATCAACGAGACTTACTCACATTGGTTGGCCTTCTTGATTCAGGACGTTCTATACGATCAGGAAATTACACGTTCAACGGATCCAGAAGTTCAGGTATGGCCGTCGCACACCTACTGAAAGGTCCTGACAGTGACTACATACTTGACTTTCAGCCGGGGCAACGAAATGAAGAAATTCTTGAAACTTTAGTGACAGTCTCACAATTCACTTTGGCCGAATGGGAGTCAGCAGTAACCACATTATTGGACTCTCGGAAAGCCTCACTCCTGCTTGATCCCCAACTACTGATTTCAGAGGACTTCGGACCATCATCATCCGCAAGTATGCTACAGGGATATCTTCATCCCGGCGCTTATATGATCACTACGGATACCTCTCTATTTGATTTGCTCGCTGCGATGTTTGATAACCTCAGTCGACTAATAACGGAACAAATGTTGAGCGACGCCGCAAAAAATGGTTACACGATTCGCGAAGTCATTATCCTAGCTTCGATTATTGAGCGTGAAGTCACGAAAGAAGCTGAATTGCCGTTAGTTGCATCGGTATTTCTTAACAGACTGGACGATTCGATGCGCCTACAATCAGATGCAACAGTGCAATTTGCCCTGGCAGAGGACGAGAGCTCCGTTGACCTACATGGTTGGTGGAAACAAGCTGTCCAGCAGGAAGATTTGCGAACCGAATCCCGCTACAACACTTTCCTGATTGAGGGACTACCTCCAACGCCGATATCAAATCCAAGCTTGACTGCGATTATGGCTGTTATATATCCAGCACAAACAGACTACTTGTTCTTTCTGGGTTCACCAAAGTGTGACGGGACTCACAATTTCGCTGATACGTACGAAGAACATCTTGAGAATATGACTCTGTTTAATTCTTCCGAGTGTGCGGCTAGTATTCAGTGAAGACTTAGGAACTATATGAAATCAATTTGGCTGCTCGGAAACCCTATTTCGCATTCCTTATCCCCGACTTTTCAAAATGCCGGGCTTCAATATTTGAATATAGAGGCGGAATACTCTGTCCGGCAGGTCGATGACGGTGAACTCGACAAAGTCATGACTGAGATGAGATCAGGTGATGTACTAGGTGCAAATATTACTATCCCGTATAAAACGACAATCATGGAGCAGATGGACGAAATCGATCCGTTCGCAACAAGCGTCGGAGCGGTCAATACAGTACTTGTGCAGCGTAAGAACTCAGGGACTCGACTGGTTGGTTACAACACAGACGTGAGAGGAATTATCGATCCAATAATCAATCGTGAATTCACCTTATCTAGCTCGCGAGCTGTGCTAATCGGAACTGGCGGAGCGGCCCTTTCAGCATTTCAGGCGTTGGTAAGTCTAGGTGTCAGTCATGTCGACATAGTCGCTCGAAATATCGTTGCGGCTGCCACTTTTGCAAATCGGTCACCCTCAGTCGAGGTGCAAATACACGATCTTAATCATATTGAACATGACACCTTTGCGAGCCTGATTGCTCGTGCAGATCTAATGGTACAAGCAACTCCAGTCGGTATGAGTTCGGGACTCTCCCCCAATATCTCACCGGTACCCGAAGATGTGATGAAGTCAGGTCTAACTAATTCTTTGGGACCGATATTAGTCTTTGAATTAGTCTATGCGCCTCGGGAGACGGTATTTCTCCGTCATGCTCGAGAGTACGGTAATGACAAAGCGGTATATATCGAAGGTTTGGAGATGCTTTTGCATCAGGGTGCTGAATCTTTCAAGATATGGACCGAACAATCAGCACCAATTCCGGCCATGCGAGCCTCCTTGGGGCTCGCTGATGTATGATCAAACAATCTAGGCATTTAAACAGAAATATTTAGGAGTGAAATGGGTCTCGGATTAGCTCTCGTTGTCTGTTTTATGATTTTCGTGTTGTTTGGCATCGTAATCTTTCAGGCTCAATTCGCCGCGAGGAAGTGGCGACAAGTCATCCGGGATGGGGATCAGAATGCACTTAATCAGCTTATTGCTAATACGATAGACGACTGGCAGAGAAAAAGAGCACCTCGGAACCAACTGCTTGCTGAATGGAACGCTCAACAATCCATTGCACTGGTGGCAGCCAAGAGTCAGACCATAAGAGTGTCTCTATTAGCGGAACCCGCTATGACAGTAGTGGCCGGACTACATCAAGAATTACAGTCAGTTGAGCAGGTGGGCTACAACGCCATGGTCCGAACGGTTGAGCGGATAATGTATGAGATGCCTCATATATCATTCACTGATGTTCAGGTCGATGTATATACTGAGTATAGAGCAGCCGACGGAACACGAAATCTTGTGTGCCTAATGGTGTGTAAGACCGATCGCGATACGGTCGCCCACTCTGATTGGGAGAGTGCGAATCTTGGCGTGATTGCGGGGCATTGGGATATTTCTCACGCGTCTCAATCGAAGATACTCGACCCTGAAGAAAAGGCGATACTTTCCTCTGCTGATCAATAAATAGGGAGAAGATTTATGAATCAATTCCGGTGGCTAACGGCGGGCGAATCACATGGTCGCGGGTTATTGGCAATAGTGGATGGTCTCCCAGCAGGAATACCAATAACTGAGGACGCAATAGCTAACGACCTGCGAAGACGTCAGGGTGGTTATGGACGTGGTAAAAGACAGCAGATCGAAACTGATCGAGCGACACTAATTTCTGGCGTACGACATGGTCTCAGTATAGGGTCACCTATAGGGCTACAACTAATCAACCGTGACCACCAGAATGCGGGCTGGGAAACTCGGATGTCACCAGAAGTGGTAGATGAGGATATCGAGCCGGTCATTACCTTACGACCTGGTCATGCTGATCTGAGCGGGACTCAGAAATATGGCTTCGACGATGTTCGACCAATACTTGAACGTTCCTCGGCTCGAGAAACTGCGGCGAGAGTTGCGGCAGGTGCGCTTGCTCGCGCATTTTTGAATGAAATCGGCATTTCACTATTTTCTCAAACAATTGAAATAGGTGGTGTGATGGTGCCTCCCGAAGGTCGTGGACTAACAGATATCGCAGCGATAGAAAATTCACCGGTTCGCGTCAGCGACAAAGCCGCCGAGCAAGCAATGATCGCGCGAATCGATGGTGCGAAGACTGATAATGACACTTTGGGCGGCGTCTTTGAAGTTGTGGCAAAAGGCATCCCCTTTGGTTTGGGATCTCATGTGCAGTGGGACCGTAAGCTTGATGGTCGGATAGCTCAGGCCTTCATGTCAATAAACGCAGTGAAAGCTGTTGAAATAGGAGATGGTATCGCTAATGCTTCTCGCCCAGGGTCGGAGGCACAGGATATTATCTTGCCTTGGAATACAGAAGATATGCATCCATGGGAGCGTGAGACGAACAAGGCTGGAGGCTTGGAGGCAGGTATGTCTAACGGACAAGATATCGTAGTTCGAGGTTTCATCAAACCCATATCCACAGTACCCCGAAGGATGCCGAGCGTTGACTTGCAACACGGGGATCAGGCCACTTCCTTTTACGAACGCTCTGACGTGGCTGTAGTCCCTGCTGCTGGTGTTATAGGTGAAGCGATGCTGGCCATGGTCTTGGCTGATGCTGCTCTCGAAAAATTTGGTGGTGATCATATTGCTGAGGTGATCTCAAATTTCGAAAACTTTAATTCGACCGTTGGCCCACGATTCGGGACCGAGAATGACTGAAAGTTCACAACAGCCTTCAGGACGATTCGAGCGAATCGTCCTAATCGGGCTCTCTTATTCCGGTAAAAGTACTTTAGGTCCGGTCCTAGCAAAGATTTTGGGATGGGATTTCGTGGACACAGACTTAGAATTTGAGCGTGTGTACGGGAAGAGTCCGGCGCATGCAATCGAGACGCTAGGAGAACCCGCTTTTCGCGAACAAGAGACCGTGATCATTAAGACGCTATCTGAAAACCGCAAATGTGTCATTTCTACCGGGGGTGGTGCATTTAGCAGCCCTGAGAACCGTAAACATCTATCCGATAACGGTTTTATTGTCCATTTAGATGCTCCAGTGGATGTCCTATATGAGCGTTATCTGGCTGATGATTCAGGCGAAGTTCGACCTATCCTTGAACAGAGTGATAATCCAATTGATTCGCTCCGAACACTCGAATCTCGCAGGCGTAGCACATATCTTCTAGCTGACCTGACATTGCCTACAATTATCGAAGACGTACACGCCCCACTTGACGAGTTAACCCGAATAGCTGGCCGGATTATTAGTGTGTGGGCTCAGAGTGACCCGGATATAGCGTCACGAACCAATCACTTCGTGTCAGAGGATGTGTCGCGTATGCCTGCTGCCATCGTAGGCACCAGTGATAAAACCTACCCTGTCTGGGTCGGTGTTGGCGAGCTATCTCGTCTCACGGAACGCCTAGCCCAGTTGAATCTCGCAGAAAAGCGCGTGTTCATAATTGGCGATGAAGCCGTAATGGCCTTGCACGGAAACGCTGTGACCCATCAACTCCAACTGGCGCAAATACCTGGCGCCTCATACTTAATTCCACCTGGTGAGCAATCAAAGAATTACCACCTGCTGGGCGAGGTATATAGTTGGCTTGCAGATCAAAAGGCCGAGCGTGGAGATCTCATTATAGGTTTTGGAGGCGGGGTTGCTACAGATATCGCGGGCTATGTGGCGGCAACATATCTTCGAGGCTTGTCAGTTCTACTTATTCCGACCTCCACACTAGCGATGAATGATGCTGCCATCGGCGGTAAAACCGGTATTGATCTCCCGCAGGGAAAAAATCTTGTCGGAGCCTTCAAGCAACCTTCCGGAGTTATCGTGGATGTAGAGCTCTTACGCACCCTTCCTAAACGATCTTATGTTGAAGGTTTTGCGGAGATAATCAAGCACGGACTTATCCTAGACTCTGAACTCTTTGAGTGGCTTGAAGAGAACTCAGCCGAACTATTGAGGGAGTCACCTGATCTAAATCTACTCGCGAAGATCACGGCACGCTCTGTCAGGCTCAAATCAATGATCGTGTCCGCAGATCCGCACGAGAGCGGTCTCCGTGCAATTCTGAACTATGGACATACTACGGGGCATGCGATCGAGACCGTCACTTCGTACGAACAGTATATGCATGGCGAAGCTGTATCTGTCGGGATGATGGCGGCCGGCTATATCGGCAGAGATTTAGGGAGAACACCGCAAGAATTGCTCGAGAGACAGTCTGACGTACTCAGAACCTACGGGCTCCCGGTGTCGGCACCAGGTCTAAATCCGACTGCGGTGCTGGAGGCGATGACCCGTGACAAAAAAGTTGTCCGGGGTGATATTCGTTTTGTATTGATCGATAAAGTCGGCCACGCATTCCTGGAAGATTCGATACCGATCGAATTAATTAAGGACAACCTGAAGCGAATAACAAAGTGAATATGAAGTCCGTGAAACTGGTGGCTTCAATTTATGGAAAAGTGCAAGGAGTTGGCTATCGTGCATATGCCGCGAACGCTGCATCATTGCTTTCGCTCGAAGGAGTTGTACAAAATCTTCCCGATGGAAGAGTTCAATTGATAGCTGAGGGAAATGAAGCTGACCTCCGTTCACTACTGGAGGAACTGCGGGTAGGTCCTACCCGAGCTGAAGTCGATATGGTTGAGCCGAAGTGGGAGCCATTTGACGGTGAATTCATGGGTAAGGGGTTTGCGATTCTCTATTGAGTTTAGGGTTGGTCAAGCACTCGGCGTAGCAAGGTATCTAAATCAGGGTCAGAATCGGCGTTTGATAAGGCAGCTTCAACCGCTCTTTCAGCCTCAACCCTGCTAAATTGCAGAGCAATGAGTGCTGAGATGGCATCATTCCGAACTGCAGCCGTGGCGCCATGACCCTCAGGCTGAGATAAAGTTTCTGTCGTCATGCCGGCAAGTAAAAAATCGAGCTTGCCCTGTAAGTGAGCAATTATTGTTTGACTCAGCCGTTTCCCAATCCCTGGCAGACTAGCAAGCGCTGACTGGTCCCCCTGCTCTATCGATTGTGCGATATCAACTATGGGCCGCTGCAGCGCTTGTGCCGCCTTCAACGGCCCTAGCTTTGGCACATCAACGAACTTACGGAAAAATTCCCGTTCTTCGACGTTAGGAAATCCTACGAATTGGCTAGTAGAGTCGTGCTGAGTCGCATACTCATAGATATGGACGCGAGCTATTGATTGCGAGTTCTCCAGCGTTCTCGCCCATTCTGTCGCGAATGCAGGGATGCGAATTTCGTAGTGCACACCTGCTACCACAACTGAAGCGGTCCCGACTTGATCGTCGAAATCAGTGATTATTCCATCAAATGCTCGAATCATGGCTCGTCTCCATTCCCATAAGTATATCGAAACGCCTTAGAGAAAAAGCTGCGAGACAGATAGCTGTTGCGTCTGAGATGTCTAAGGATGACGGTAGTGAAACAGCGTTAATTTGTGCCAAGACCATAGCACGCACTTGCTCTTTATCAGCACCTCCCCAACCAGCTACTATCTCCTTGATCTCCCGAGGGGTTATTTCCCTGCCATTAAGCCCGTTCTGAAATGCAGCCAGTAATGCGATCGCTTTCACTTGGGACACTGACATGGCAGATTTCACATTCTTACCTAAGAATTGACTCTCAACCGCAATTTCAGTAGGTGCAAATTCTTTAATCACCAACTCAAGTACCTGATGGATTTCCCCGAGCCGAGCTCCAAGTGGGGTCTTGCTGTCGGTTGTTATTTTGTCGGCGGTGAGAAGGTTTGGTTTGTCTGTACTCGATAAGAATTCAAGAATGCTGTACCCGGTCACGCTGAGACCAGGGTCGATGCCCATTATACGCATAGGCCATTCGGAACTAACCGTTTGGGAATCTCCAGGCATCAATCGCGCAACTCATCGAGGACGGAATCTTCAAAATCAGCATTCGAATGAACTTTGGAGACATCATCAAGATCATCAAGAGCCTCAAATAGCCGGAGAGCCGCTTTCGCATCGCTTTCAGCCAAAAGAACTTTTTGCTTTGGGAGTTGTAGAGAATCGGCATTATCAACTAGGTAGCCATCGGATTCCAAGCTGTCTTTAATTGTCACTAAATCACTGGGTTCGGTGATTACGTCGATACTACTCCCTCCGTCTTCGATATCGAGTGCTCCAGCATCTATCGCTGAGAGTGAAAGGTCTTCTTCATTCAAGTTGCTCTTGTCGAGGGTGATTACTCCTCTACGCTCAAATTGCCATGCGACTGAGCCTGTTTCTGCCATACTTCCACCTGCTCGCGAAAATGCATGCCTAACTTCAGCCACGGTACGATTTCGATTGGTAGTAATCGCATCCACTAGAATCGCGCACCCACCGGGCCCGTAACCTTCGTAAGTAATTTCCTCCAGCGATTCACCATCTGCGCCACCCATAGCTTTACTAATTGCACGATCAATGTTGTCGTTCGGCATATTGGATGCCTTAGCCTTCTGTATGGCTAATCGAAGAGAAGCGTTCGAATCAGGATTGCCATCTTGTCCATTTTTAGCAGCCATTGTTATGTCACGAGCTAATTTGGTGAAAAGTTGCCCGCGTTTGTCGTCCTTCGCGGCCTTCTTATGCTTAATAGATGACCATTTAGAATGTCCAGACATAAGAACCTCCTGTACGAATCATTCTAGTTCGATTCTGGTCGATTGCGCAGACGAATATTATCAATAAGTCTTGTCGAATTGAGTCGGACAGCTACCGATAAAATATCCCCTGCCTCGCACTCCCCGAGCACCTCATCCATAGACTCAGGGCGGCATAAGGAAACATATTCGGTGAATAGTAAATTGTTAGGTTCTAATTCTTTACGAACTATGTTACGGAGAGCGTGTGAGGATAACTCCCCAGTACTGAAAGCATCTTGCGCGGCAAATAGACCTCGCGAGATCGATTTCGCTTGAACCCGTTCTCTCGGATCTAGAAATATATTTCGAGAAGAAAGAGCCATGCCGTCAGTATCCCGGACTGTTGGACAGTTAATTATTTCAACAGGAAGGTGGAGATCAGTAACGAGTTTTCGTATGACGATAAGTTGCTGAGCATCCTTATCTCCAAAATATGCTCTAGTCGGTCGGACAATGTTGAATAGTCGCAAGACCACGTTTGCCACCCCCGAGAAATGACCCGGGCGCTGAGCACCTTCCAGGAGGTGCTCAATGGGTTCTAGTGTGATGTTGACCATAGTCCCCTGTGGATAAATCTCGTCTGCAGCCGGAATGTATAGCTGATCGACCTTTAATTCCCGTAGTGCCGTTATATCCTGTTCGATTGTGCGTGGGTATTCGAGGAAGTCTCCACCTGGTGCAAATTGGGTGGGATTTACGAAGATTGAAACTGTTAGAAATTCACAGTCCGCCCTCGCTGTTCGGATCAATTCCTTATGCCCATCATGGAGGGCTCCCATAGTAGGAACAAATCCATGAGTGAGATTATCCGGGCCGTCACCGAACTTAAGGTCGGTTTTGTGTTTGGCGATATTCATGAGTGTGAGGTTTATTTACGAGAATCGTCTGTTTCTGAAAGCACTTGTTCTGCCTGGCGCATGCTCTGGTCCTTACCCGGCAGGTTACGAGTGATCCAACTTTCAACCTCTTCACTTAAACCAAAGGATTCGGAACTGTTCGGAAAGTCACCAGCTCGAACTGCCTCTATATAATCCACAAGGGCACCTGTTATAGATGCACCAATATCATCGAAACGTCGGGCATGTCGAGGTTTAAATGAATCATACAGACCCAATAAATCATGCCAGACTTGCACCTGACCATCACAATATGGTCCTGCACCTATACCTATAGTCGGGATGCTAAGAACTTCAGTGATCTTGGCAGCCAGAACTGCAGGGACAGACTCTAAGACTATGGCAAATGCCCCTGCCTCCTGCAATTTTTGGGCTTCAGACAAAAGGCGGATGGCGTCTCGTGGGGTACGTCCCTGCAGTTTAAACCCGCCAAGCGCATTTACAGATTGGGGGGTCAGGCCTATATGGGCCATTACAGGTACCCCTGCGGTGACTAATTTCGCGACGGTCTCGACTGCCTGACTATTTCCGCCTTCGATTTTCACCGAGTCGCACTCGGTCTCTTTCATTACGCGCATGGCAGCGTTCATAGCCGTGGTGACATCTGACTGATAACTGCCAAAAGGTAAATCTACGACGATGTGCGCGTTAGATGCGCCTCGCCTAGCAGCTCGTCCATGGTGGATCATGTCTTCAAGGGTCACTGGCAGAGTGGAGTCATAACCTAAAACGACCATGCCCAAAGTATCTCCGACTAGTAATATGGGACAGCCGGCCCTCTCCGCTAGACGGGCTGAGGGATAGTCATAGGCTGTCAGCATTGGAATCTTAGTTCCTTGCTGCTGCATTTTTTGCAGGTCAAGGATCGTCACGCGCTTATCTCTGCTTACCATAAAGGCCTCATCAATTTAATAAAAGTAGCATTATATGAACCCGAATATTAACCAAGCTCAAGTTTATTAATTGTCGTTTGTTCATTCAAGTATCACGCAGCAGCAATAATCGAGTTAGTTATTGCTCTTGCGGTAATCAGTGCGGCGAGTCCCTCAATTGCTAATTTAGTTTCTTCCTCGCAATTGATCTCTTGGGTGGCAAAGGAAAATACAAGATCACCATCACCCCTAGTATGGACAGGCCAGATTGCTCGAGCCATTCCTGAACTTCCAGACATGGCAAGTCTGTTAACCGCTATGCTATCGAGATGAGCATTTGTCCCGACTATGACCAGTGTTGTATTGCCATCAGACGAGCTTTCTTTCCGCGGGATCCTATCTGAGGCTAAGGCTTCCACCAAGTCACTCAAGTCCTTTCCGGAACCTCCAGGACTGGCCAAAGTTTCGCCGGATTCAAAGTCATATATCGCTCCCATCGCGTTTGTCACTGCGAGGGCAGCAACAAACAGATCTGCACCTGTGGAGCTGTCCACCCGTATAGAGGCGGTACCCAGCCCACCCTTGAGTCGATGCTGTGGACCTAAGAGTTTGGCCACTGTTGCACCAGTTCCCGCGCCCACACTTCCTACCGCAAAATTTTCTGAGGATGCTTTTTTTGCAGCCTCATAACCATCAGTCTGTGTAGGAGCTATCGGTTGGCCAATACCTAGATCGTAGAGAATTGCTGCTGGCACGATCGGGATTTTCGTATCAGAAGTCTGATATCCGATGTCATTATCCCGGAGAAACTGGACCACGCCTTGCGCTGCATCAAGACCGAATGCGCTGCCGCCTGATAGGACGAAAGCATTCGCTCCTGGCACGTGTCCCATTGGTCTAAGTAAATCTGTCTCTCGTGACCCTGGCGCACCGCCACGAACGTCCACACCTGAAATACTCCCGTCCGGCAGCAGCACTACAGTGCAACCGGTGCAGTTGTCCAGATCGGATGAGTGCCCGACCTTCACTCCTGGAATATCGATTAAAGATCCCGGTTTTAGCAATTCAGACATGTTCAATCACCTATAGGCTCATTCTTGGCAAACTGGGCAATAATGGGTGCCACGCCCAGCATGTTTAATTTTCAGTATTGTACTATCGCAAATTCTGCAACACTCCCCGTCACGCTGGTACACCTGGCAATGCGACAGGGCTCCACCAGGTATCCCAAATGCATCGACATAATTACGAAATGATGTTCCTCCCTGTTCGAGTGCACGGTTTAAAGTAGTACCAATCGCGCAATACAGTCTTTGCACTTCTTGTGCAGATAGGTTCTTGGTTTTCCTGTCAGGACGAATCCCCGCCAAAAAGCATGCTTCATCGACGTATATATTTCCTAGGCCGGCAACCACGGCTTGATCCAGTAACGCTGATTTAAGTGAAGTATGCTTAGATCGCAATTTGCCAAGTAGATCATCTTGGGTGAAATGGATCGCTAGTGCATCTGGGCCGCTGGGGATCCTGTCAGTTTCGCGTTCGGTAGGCACGCATTCCCATGTCCCGAACCTTCTAACGTCGTTGAAAACGAGAACCACTTCTGGAGCGTACGAAGGCGATGTAATCTCGATACGGGCTCGTTCATACCGGTCTCTTGGATGATGACCCGGCGATATTAGAAAAGCACCCGTCATGCGTAGGTGAACGATCCAGCTGCGCCCATTC
>CAXGQC010000037.1:0-13660 GCA_964011795.1 uncultured bacterium
CCATAATAATATTGTCCGTCCGAAACCATCTCTAACCCTCCAATGGATTTTCACTGTAGTAGGTCTGAATCGCACTGTATACATCACCCTTTTTCCAGCCATTTTGTATTTCAATACCTAATGCACGGGCTTCCTCATCTAGTTCGTCCCGTTTGTAGGCTGATACCGCTCTAGTCAATCGAACCGACGGCAAAGCAGTATCAGTTGCTGTCACAGCAGTTTCCTCTGACATTGATACAGTGGTGTCAGTATCCTCCGCTGGCGCTATATCTTCGCCAATATCTTTCATCTTTGATGACTTGCTAGCGGAAGTTACTTGGGAATTCGGAGAAATCGTTTGACCTATCTGTCCTTGATGAGGATGTTCGGCCCCCGAGTAAACTTTAAGTGAATTCAGCATCGCATAACCGCGGGCACCACTCGGTAACATTCCTTTTACCGCAGCTTCAATCACCTTGCGCGGATCTCGTTGAATCTGCTCTGCAAAGGTACGTTCCTTGATTCCACCCGGATATCCAGTATGCCTATAGTATTTCTTTTCTGTCGACTTATTCCCAGTAAGTATCACCTTTGCCGCATTAATAGCAATCACATAATCGCCCATCACTAAATGCGGTTCATATGCGGCCTTGTGCTTACCCAGTAAAAGGCCTGCTATTTCAGAGGCCACTCGCCCCAAAGGTCTTCCTGTAAGATCCACTACATGCCAGCTTCGGGTTATCTCCGAAGCGCGCAGTCGGGATGTTTTAGGGCCCTTGACTCGACGTTTCTTTAGTACTGTCATCTGCTACTCCAAATCACACAGCTAGTTCCAACAAAGGTCGCTCTAGCGGAACAAATTGCTCTTCTCCACCGCTGCGGACCCAGTTTACAAGTCCGCTCGGATAGCTCACGTTGCATAAAGTGAGTCCTTCCGCAGGTGCGACCGGACCTGCAGAACCTATTTCACCATATTGCAAGTCTTCAAATTCAGAAATACTGATCTTATTCATGGCGACACGCAGCAAAGCACCCACCATAATTCGAACTTGATGATACAAAAAACCACTCGCTGTGAAATGTAAATTCAATTCACCATCTGAAACTAACGTCGCAGTTGCAGACAGTAATCTCCTGCGAGTGGGATAGTGATCGGGCATCTTGGCGGCAAAAGGAGCCCAGTCAATTTCTTCGAGTGGCAATAACTTCAAGGCATCTATCAAGCTTGACACATCTAATCTCTTTCGCAGCACGTGAGCGGTCCTACGTGATAGCACCGATCTACCTCTACCGTGGACAATCCTATACCTATAGGTCCGGGACACCGCGTCTCTACGAGGATCAAAACCATCTGACACATTGGCAACATCAACGAGATTGATATCGTCAGGTAAACGTGAATCAATCATTCGGAACACAGAACCAATATCATATCTGGAAACACTATCTGAACAAAATGAAACTACTTGCCCCAAAGCATGTACTCCGCTGTCCGTCCGTCCAGAAAATTTCGTTGAGATTTTCTCATTCAAGCAATCTGACAACACCTGCTCGAGCTCACTCTGCACAGTGCGCACATCTAATTGACGTTGACTGCCAAAGAAAGCCGACCCGTCGTACTCAACCTTTAGTGCAAGGTGGGTGGGTGATAGGAGTTCCGGGAATTTCATAATTATCTACAAGTGACCACTACTAGACCAGCTCTACTCTTGCCACGCGAGCCGCGTCACCTTTACGTCGACCAAGTTTCACGACACGCGTATATCCGCCAGATCGACTGGCGTAACGCGGTGCCACATCATCAAAAAGTGTCTGTACGACATCTCGATCCGCTATAAAAGACAAGGCCTGCCGGCGAGCGTGGACACTATCTTGCTTACCAAGTGTAATCATCCGATCAACCACTCTTCTGATCTCTTTAGCTCGAGCTTCGGTAGTGAATGCTCCTCCCCTGGTGAGAACAGTCCGAGTGAGAATCCGAAACATGTGGTTTCGCTGACCAGTGGGCATATCGAAACGCCTACCTGACTGTCTATGTCTCATATTGTGCCCCTAAACTTTCTAATCGAGCCTGTCGTAAACTCTCTAGCGTTCTTCTGTATTGGAACGTTCTTTCATAGCGTCGCGCAAAGCTGCAGCGAGTGCGCTGGTTGGCTCATCATCATTAACTACATCGTCGTCTGATGCGGAATTAGCAGCGGTTGAAGCACTCTCAGATGATGCGTCCGTTAAGACCTCTGATTCGCTTTCACCTTTTGGAACGGGGAAACCTTTGGTTTCAAGCGCTGAGATTAACTCGGTATATCCCAGTTCTCCAAAATTGCGAAGAGTGAGCAGTTCTTCTTTGCTATGCTCGAGGACAGCCCCAATGGTCGCGATTTTAGATCTGCGAAGCAGATTGTTCACACGCTGCGAAAGAGCTAATTCTTCAATTGGAAGCTCAAGGATAGGTGAAACTGGAGACACATCGAGCTGCAGTCTTCCCTCCGTCATCAATGAGAATGGTGTGAGTTGCGAAACTAAAATATCGGACGCTTCACTTATTGCTGAACTACCGGAGATAGTCCCGTCGGTCCAAACTTCCAATGCGAGACTATCGTAAGCCTCTCCAGCTTGCTGTATTTCATTAACTTCATAGGATACTCGTCGTATAGGTGAATACACTTGATCAAGCGGAATAAGACCGATAGAAACCGTTTCACCAGCTTGCTCAACCTGATCGGAAGGTATGTACCCTCTCCCAGTCTGCACGAATAGCTCAATAGATAGGCTTGCATCGGCGTCATCAACATGGCATATCACAAGATCAGGATTAACTATTTCATAATCAGCTGTCGTTTGAATATCTGCCGCTGTCAGCACGCCTTTGCCCTTGGAGTCAAGGGTCATACGTGCTTGCCGATCCGCATTAGCTCGGAGCCGGACTTCTTTCAAATTAAGCATCAACTCGATTAGGTCTTCCCTAATTCCTGGAATCGTTTGAAATTCGTGCTGAATATGGTCACCACGAACAGCATATATAGCCGCTCCTGGAAGTGACGAAAGCAGGACTCGTCTCATAGCATTCCCCAAAGTCGTGCCAAAGCCAGCCTCTAATGGACCTGCTGTAACTCGAATGTAATCAGAATCTTCCTGCTGGATATCTATCTCAGCTAAACGTAGATCTGCCATCCTGCGCCTCCAATACTAGTAATACCTATTTTTTAACGAGAGTATCTTTCGACAATCGCCGTTGGATTGAATATAGATTCCCAATCACCTGCTCCTGGCAGTGACAAAAGTTCGCCTGTCAGGTTATCTCGATCAAGAGATAACCAACCCTTAACATCACGTCCTGCAATCTCTTCTTTCAAAATCTCGCAGTATTTACTGCGTCTACCTCTTTCGGTAAATGAAATTTTCTGTCCTATTTTTAATCTGGCGCTTGGAACTGACATCTTCTGACCATCAACAGAAACAAGCCCATGGGTTACTAGCTGCCTAGCCTGTGATCTGGTAGACGCCAACCCAAGACGGTATACGATATTGTCCAGTCTAAGTTCCAATAGTGACATCAGATTCAGACCGGTTTCTCCAGGCATTCGAGAGGCCTTATCGTAAATGCCTCTAAACTGCTTCTCCATAACTCCGTAGGCAAATCGCACTTTTTGCTTCTCAATAAGCTGCTGGCCTGCATCAGAGATTTTCCTCCGTCTTACCGGGCGTGGTCCAGGAGGAAGGTTTTTTTTCGTAATAGCGCAATTTGCCTTTCCGCATAACGCGGCTTGAAATCTTCTGCATTTTCGGCATTTTGGTCCTGTGTATCGAGCCATACTGTAAATCCTTAAATTAACTAGTTTCGTGGGCGTCTACGAGCACGACATCCGTTGTGAGGAACTGGAGTTGCGTCCCTGATCGAGAGAATACGCAGACCATTCGCACCAAGCGCGCGAATAGCTGACTCTCTTCCTGGACCAGGACCGTTAAGTACAACGTCTACTGCACGTACACCATGCTCAGAAACATCCTGCATTATCGCGTCTGCAGCCAACTGGGCTGCGTAGGGTGTGCTTTTACGACTACCTTTGAATCCCACCGTGCCGCCACTCGTCTGGGCTATTGCATTTCCGTTGGGGTCTGAAATAGTAATAATGGTGTTATTGAAAGTAGAATGGATGTAGGCCTTACCTACAGGCACATTCCGCCGTTCTTTTCTCCGAGATCTTCCTCGTCTAACTGAACCCATATTCTATACTCCTCTATACGATCAGGTTGAAATTGCTACTTCGTCACTTGGCGCTTGCCGGCGATTGTACGACGCGCACCTCTACGGGTACGGGCGTTAGTCTTTGTTCGCTGACCTCTGACCGGTAAGCCCCGCCTATGCCTACTACCTCTATAAGAATTGATCTCTATCAAACGCTGTATATTTGAACGTACGGACCGTCTAAGTCCTCCCTCAAAATCATCGTTATTATCAATAATTGATCTCAATCTCGCAATCTCATCATCGTCGAGCTCGGACACGATTTTATCCGGCTCGACACTTGCTTGAGTACATATTAATTTTGCGGTCGGACGACCAATACCATAAATATAAGGGAGAGCAAACATAATCTGTTTCTCTCTTGGTAAGTCGACCCCTGCAATTCTAGCCATTGATAACTCCTGAAATCATAAAATTCTCTATCCCTGTCGCTGCTTATGACGCTTAGTCTCGCAAATCACTCTTATACGGCCTCTGCGCTTAATGACCTGACACTTGCTGCATCGTTTTTTTACTGAAGCACTTACTTTCATCGAATTTCCCTCTTTGTCACAGCTAGGGCTAGCGGAACCTATACGTGATTCGTCCTCGGGTAAGGTCATATGGACTAAGCTCGACCAACACCCTGTCACCCAACAAAATACGAATGTAGTTCATCCTCATCCGCCCTGAAATACCAGCTAGTACTCGGTGCTCATTGGGAAGCTCTACTTCGAACATGGCGTTCGGCAGAGCAGTTTTAACTATCCCTTCAACTTCGATTACCTCTTTCTTTTTCTCAGCTCTCGCCTCTTCATTATTTGCGGGCTGTTTTTTCTTTGATGATCTAGCCATAATTCAGAACCGAGCCTAAGCCCGGGTCAGTACCTCCGGTCCATTATCAGTAATAGCCACCGTATGTTCGAAGTGAGCTGATAATGATCCATCAGAAATTGCTACGGACCACTCGTCTTCGAGTTCATGAGTAGCAGGGTCTCCTATACAAAACATTGGTTCTAGAGCCACTACCATGCCTCTACGGAGCTCCAAGCCAGTTCCTTTGCGGCCATGATTGGGTATATGAGGCTCCTCATGCATCTCTCGCCCCACACCGTGGCCGCCGTAGCCGCGAATAATTCCCAGAGAAGATTCCTCACCGCAAGCACCAATTGTTTGGGAAATATCCCCTATGCGGTTACCCACAGTAGCTACAGAAATCCCTTGTACAAGAGATTCTTCGGTAATCTCCATCAGAGATCGTGCCTCCTCAGAGACCACACCGACACCCACCGTAAAGGCAGCATCTGATACATATCCCTGGTACGTTACTCCGAGATCTATGCTCACTAAATCACCCTCTTCAAGTCTTTGATTCCCTGGCAAACCATGAACCAACACCTCATTTACTGAAAAACAAATCGCGCCCGGATACGGGGGTTTACCCCATGGGCTATACCCCAGAAAAGTGGCAATAGCACCCCGAGCTTTGATCGCCTCTTGCGCAAGGCGATCCAACTCAAATCCAGTAATGCCTGGGGAAATATTTTCTCGTAAAATTTCCCGTACTTCGGCATTAATACCACCCGCAGAACGCATGATATCGATCTCATTTTGAGACTTTATAGTTACAGGCATGACAAACAGTACCCCACCCTATAAAATCCAGTCTTTGAGACCAGATCAATAATCATACATGTCGCTCCCCGAACAGTCACTAGCTAAATCTCTCTCTAGCCAGTCGCATCGAGAGTCTCCAAAATCCGTCTCGTGATATCTTCAGGCGCACCTGTTCCATCAATTAGTCGAAGTTTTCCCTGCGCTTCGTAGTACTCAGCTAAGGATTCGGTCCATTCTCGATTCGTATCCAACCGAGCCTTCACTGTATCGGGCTGATCGTCTGCTCGTTGGACTAGAGACGACGGGCAGCTATCACAGATTTGCTCTACCTTGGGTGGCCTGGTCACAGTGTGATAAATATCGGAACATTCCGGACAGCTCCAACGACCTGTCAGCCGATCCATCAAAAGTTCTTCAGGCACTCTTATGTATGGGACTGTGTCAATTTCACTACCCTGAGCCGCAAGAGCCTGGTCCAGCGCCGATGCCTGGGGAAGAGTGCGTGGAAATCCGTCTAGCATAAATCCAGCAATCGCGTCCGGCTGGCTGATACGCTCGAGCAGCATTCCGATCGTCACCTCATCAGGGACAAGATCCCCTCTAGACATATATTCCTGAGCCTGCAGACCTAGTTCCGTCCCGGCTGCTGCAGCCTCCCTAAACATATCGCCAGTCGATATATGTAAAAGTTCTCTTGCAGAAGATATATTTGAGGCCTGCGTGCCTTTTCCGGCGCCAGGCAAGCCAAGTAGCACACATTGCACCATCAGGAAACAAACCCTTCATAATTCCTTTGGACCATCTGGGCCTCTATTTGTCGCATAGTGTCTATAACCACACCCACCACAATCAACAGACCGGCCGCACTTATCTGCAGCTGGTTAACGTTTGTTAGTCCTGTAGCCAAGAATGGAATAATGGCAATAAAACCTAGAAAAAGAGCTCCTCCCCATGTAATCCTTACTAAAACCCGCGTGATGTATTCTTGCGTTGGTCGACCAGGTCTTATGCCTGGTACGAATCCACCTTGCTGTTGTAAATTTTCGGCTAAATTCTGCTGTTGAAACATCACCATTGTGTAGAAGAACGCAAACAGAACTACTAGAAGAAACGTCCCCATCCAGTAAAGCAGACCTGTCGGTGACAAATATACTTGGAACCACGAGGCCACTGAACGGATCCACCCGACGTCAGCCGTCTCAGCAATAAACTGGGAGAATACGGGCGGGAAAATCATTATCGAGGTAGCGAATATCAACGGAATCATTCCAGCGCTGTTTACGCGCAATGGGATATAACTCTGTGACTGCTGCCTATACATTCTGCCTCCGCGGAATTGGGATCTTGCATACTGAACAGGTATCCGACGCTGAGCTTCCTGAAAAAGAACAATTAAAGCAACTATCGCCAGAACTACAACTGCGAGTAGAAGAATACCCCCCGTGGCAGAAGAATTCCCCCCAAACAACCCGCCCGAAAGGAGGCCTGGAAGACTCGCCACGATACCACCCAAGATAATTAATGAGATTCCATTGCCAATGCCTTGCTCAGAAATCAATTCCCCAAGCCAAACCAAGAACATCGTCCCAGCTACAAGAGAAACTAAGGTAGCTATCCCAGTCAGGTCAAACCCTAGACCATCGTATCCACCTAGTGATGAAATAATTTGCAACTGTGCATATCCCTGAAAAAGAGCCAATGGAACGCACAGCCAGTGGGTGTATGCCTGTATCTTCTGCCGGCCGGCCTCACCCTCTGATTGAATTTGTCTCAATCTCGGAATAATTGGAGTAGCCAATTGCATAACAATGCTAGCTGTAATAAACGGATATACACCCAGGGCCGCCACTGATAGATTTTGAAGCGCCCCGCCGGAAAAAATGTTCAGAAAACCCAACACAGCGTTATTGTCAAAGGTATCGCTGAGACGGTCAGCATCCACTCCAGGTACCGGAACATGAGCAACAAATCTGAATATTATGAGCATTCCTAACGTAAACATGATCTTGTTACGCACATCTGGTTGCATAAGACCAGCCATACCGGCCTGTAACAGTGCTGGAACCTTCGAATCTCGGGACCCTGAGTCGGGCATCGCTATGGCCAAGAGGAAAGCTCCTTTCTCCGCATCAAGAATGCTGGGGAATTAATCTTGTCTCAGATGTTTCCGGTTTCTGACCTTCTTATCAGGGGGAGCAGTTTCGGTACATGAGCCTCCCGCCGCCTCGATAGCAGACTTCGCAGTTCTAGAAAATCGCGGAGCCGTCACATTAAGGGATTTTTCTAGCTCACCAGCACCCAAAATCTTAAAAGCCACATCAGTATTCTTGATAAGCCCAAGGGAAGCTAGACTTTCTGGATCCACGCTAGCACCAGATGCAAATCTGTTCTCCAAAGTTACTAGATTAATTGGCTGGTATTCTATCCTGCTGAAATTACGGAATCCCCTCGTCCGGGGAAGCCTCCTCACTAGAGGCGTCTGACCACCTTCAAAACCGGGTCTCACACCTCCACCCGAACGGGCCTTTTGACCCTTGAGCCCTTTGCCTGCATAGGTCCCTTGTCCTGAAGCCTTCCCACGACCAACTCTCTTCTTGGAATGTTTTGCACCGTCCGGCTGGGAAAGTCCATCCGATGATTTTGAGATATCGCTGTCTGACATTTAAACCGCCTCTTCGACTTCAACCAAATGACTCACGGTCTGAATCATCCCTCGAATCTCTGGCGTATCCTCATGCTCTGCAATTTGTCTAATTTTCCTTAGACCCAATGCCCGTACTGTGGCTTTTTGATTGGCTGGATAGCCAATTGAGGACTTTGTGTAGGTAATTTTTATCTTTGCCATATTTCAATTTTATCCAATTACTCCGAGTCAGATGCTGCTCGAGCCAATTCCAATCGCATAGCTCTGACTTCTTCGGGATTTCTCAATGATTGCAAACCTTTGATCGTCGCTGTTACTACATTCATTGGATTAGTGGAACCATAAATTTTAGTTAATACATCAGTAACACCGGCGCATTCCATGACCGCCCTTACAGCAGCTCCGGCTATGATTCCTGTTCCAGGTGCAGCCGGAAGCATAACAACTCGACTTGATTTGAACGTAGTGTCCAATTCATGAGACAAGGTACCTGCCTTCAGAGAAATATTTTCCATTTCTCTTTTGGCGATAACCCCGCCTTTTCTAATAGCATCGGGTACCTCATTAGCTCGGCCCATGCCAAACCCAACGTTTCCTTCTCCATCTCCAACTACAACTACAGCCGTAAAGGAGAAACGCCTACCACCCTTAACAACCGTGGCTACTCGGTTGATGAAGACTACTTTCTCGATCAGTCCTCCCGAATCGTCACCTTGGTCTTCGTTGTTACTGCGCTCTCTAACCATTCAAATCACCTACTAAAATTCTAATCCACTAGATCTGGCACCCTCAGCGAGAGCTTTAACTCTGCCCGCAAAACGATAGCCCCCGCGGTCAAACACCACCGAGGTTATACCTTTCGAACGAGCCGCTGCAGCAAGATTATTACCCACTGTTACAGCACGATCGGTCTTGCTGCCGTCCGCTAATCCTCGATCAGAAGCCGCTGCAAGAGTCGTGCCTGATTCGTCATCAATTAATTGGGCATATATGAATTTATTTGAACGAAATACCGAAAGTCTCGGCCGCGACGAAATACCACTAACTCGCTTCCGAACACGAGTATGCCGACGAATACGCCCCGCACTCCTAGTTCGTGAGGATGATTTCATTATCCAACTCTTGCTTTCCCAGCCTTGTATTTAGGCTGTTCATCTGTGTACTTGATTCCTTGAGCACGATAACCTGACGGAGGTCTTATACGTCTTACAAGGGCTGCCTGTTGACCAACCGCCTGTTTACTTATCCCGTCCACATGCACGATATTACCGTCTTTAGAAAAAACAGTACCCTCGATAGGCTCTACTGGCACTTTGTGGGAGTAACCTGCCTCAACAACCAAAGTACTCCCCTGTAAGTCAGCGGTAATTCCGCTCCCCATAAATTCTAATGACTTCCGATAACCCTCTGTTACTCCAACCACCATGTTTGCGATCAACGTCCTCGTCAGTCCATGGAGTGAACGCGCAAGTTTCTGGTCATTTGCCCGGCTGACTATGACCGCCGAATCTTCTTTCACGACTGTGATCAAAGGATGAATATCCTCGGAAAGTTCTCCCTTAGGACCTTTCACGATACATCTGGCATCCGAGAGAGTGATTTCCACCCCTGCTGGTATGTCAATAGGTAGTATTCCAATTCTTGACATTTTTAATAAATTTCCATTCGCATTCTTCTATTCTTGTTCGTCATTACTGCCAAAAGCCAGACTTAAAATACTAA
Source organism: uncultured bacterium (assembly GCA_964011795.1). GTDB lineage: Bacteria > Chloroflexota > Dehalococcoidia > UBA2979 > UBA2979 > UBA2979. The sequence continues at coordinate 10,188 of CAXGQC010000037.1, forward strand.
TTTTCAAGACGGTTATATGCCAGCCATATTGCCGAGCGCCCCAATTATTGGAGATCGCTACCACACGTAGCACAGCACCTCGCCACCTACCTTTTGTCGCCAAGCATCCTTGCCCGACATTATGCCTTTTGAGGTGCTAAGAATCGAGATTCCTAGTCCACCGTAAACCCTAGGAATTTCACCATTACCTACATATATTCTCAGACCAGGTCTAGATACCCTCTTAATATTTGTGATCATGGCCTTTCGATCCGACCCGTAAACCAACTCTAATTTGAGATAGTTCTTCGATTCGTCAGAAATTTCCTCAATCCCGCGAATAAAGCCTTCACCACGCAAAACATCTGCTATTGCCTGTTTGGTTTTGCTTCGGGGAATTAACACACTTGCGTGCTCTGCGTTGGCCGCATTCCTGATTCGAGTAAACATATCTGCGATTGGGTCTGACATTGACATTGTTTTATACCTTTACCACGATGATTTCTTTACGCCCGGCAGCATACCCTTCACTGCCAACTCTCGAAATGTAATCCTTGAAACTCCGAACTCCCTCATATACGCTCTTGGACGGCCGGTCAGCTGACATCGATTCCTATGACGCGAGCGAGCACCGTCTCTCGGCATCTTATAAATTTTCGCATACGCTGCTGCCTTTTCATCCAGACTGGCTGCTGGATCACGAATCACAGCCGTGAGCAGAGCTCTTCTTTCAGCATATCTATCACCAAGAATCGCTCGCTTGCTGTTTTTGGCGATCTTGCTTGCTTTCGGCATGATAATTCCTAACCCAATCAATTTACCTTCGTTGGAAAGGCATCCCTAGCAAAGCTAGCAGCCTTCTTCCCTCTTCATCAGTTTTTGCACTGGTCACAAAATTAACCTGCAAACCTCTGACTCGATCCACATCTTCAAAATTAAGTTCAGGGAAAATAAGCTGCTCAGAAATCCCAAGAGAATAATTTCCTCGGCCATCAAAGGCTCGATCTGAACATCCACGGAAATCTCTAATTCGTGGCATCGATGAATTCACTAGACGATCATAGAATTCCCACATCCGATTTCTTCTCAACGTAACCGTCAAACCAATCGGCATCCCCTCACGCAGTTTAAAATTCGATATAGACTCTCTTGCTCTTCTAACAAAAGGGCGTTGACCAGTAATCGCCATCAGGTCTTCACTAGCTGACTCAATCACACCAGAAGACGTCACAGCTTCACCTAGTCCTATATTTACAGATATCTTACTTATCGTTGGGACTTCCATAGAATTCTGGTATCCAAACTCTCTTAGCAAAACAGGAACAGCGTCCTCTTTATACTGTTTAAGCATTCTTGGAATATTAGCTGTACTCACCATCAGTCCATGACCTCGTCACACTTAATACAAACTCTTACTTTACGACCGTCGTCCAATTGATTAAATTTCACCCTCACAGCGCTGCCACAAGGATTACAAACAAGTCCGAGGTTAGAGAGATCGATAGGTGCTTCCCGCTCGATTATCCCACCCGGATTTTGAGGACCAGTAGGACGCTGATGTCTTTTAACCAAGTTGACTCCATTAACAATCGCTCGATTCTCTCGAACATTGACTGCTACCACCTCACCTCGGACTCCCCTATCCCTACCTGAAAGGACTTCCACTTGGTCGTTTCTCCGTATTCGTGCTGCCATCAGATGACCTCCGGAGCTAACGCTGTAAGTCTGGACATTCCCTTAGTTCTCAGCTCAGACGGAACTGGCCCGAATAATCTGGTGCCGCGTGGTGCGCCACCTTCAGCGATCAGGGCCGCTGCATTTTCGTCAAATCGGATTGTCTGACCATCTTCTCTTTGGATCGGATGCTTTGTTCTGACTATCACAGCCCTAACAACTTCACCCTTAGTAACTCCCGAGTTAGGCTGGGCCTCCTTAACGGAGGCAATTATCGTATCGCCTACACCGGCGTAACGACGCTTCGAACCGCCTAAGACTCGAATACATAGAAGCTCTCTTGCCCCACTGTTATCGGCAACCCTAACTCTACTTTCCTGCTGGATCATTTCTGTTCACCTTCTTCTTCAGGTTCCTCAGATTCAGTATTCAGAGGTGGAACGCCTTCAGGCTCCTCTGCTTCGGTCTCGGATTCCCCAGTTGTAACCTGACCATCAACATCTTCGTTATTCTCTGTTTCATCCTCGAGTGATTCTGCCGATGCACGCGCAGCAGATCTTTGCATTTCATCCACAAAAGAAGCATCTAATTCAGTGGCCTGGACTTCTGCAATATCACGGCCAATCAGGATTTCGTCGAGATCCCATCGCTTGAGCTTAGATCTCGGTTGAGACTCAATAATTCGAACAATATCGCCGTTGGTAGCGCTATTTTCAGCGTCATGTACATGATATTTTTTCGTCCGAGTTATGACCTTTCTGTAGAGCCTATGTGGTGAACGTCGCTCCACTGAGACTACAACAGTCTTGTCATTCGAATCCGAAACTACTACACCCACTAATGTTCTTCGGTTAGCTGTCTGTGTAGTTTGAGAATCACTGCTAGATTGAACCATCTTAATATCCTCGTCAGTTATTCCTCAGTGGAAATACCAACATTACCTTCCTCTTCAAGCTCCCGAGTACGTATCAAAGTCTTTATTCTTGCAATTTGGCGACGAGCCTTTTTAAGTTCTGAAATATCCGTAAGCTGCGAAGTGCTAGCTTGAAATCGTAAATTAAATAACTCCCGATGAGCTGATTCCAGCTCTTCCGCAAGTCCATCATGATCAAGTTGTAAGAGGGCTTCCATTTTTTCACTCATCGGTAAACCTCATCCCGTGCAATCACCCTTGTATCGATCGGGAGCTTATGATGTGCTTTCCGAAATGCCTCTCTAGCGGCTTCCTCCGACACACCGGCAATTTCAAAGAGTACTCGCCCTCTTTTAACGACAGCAACCCACCGGTCTGTAGCGCCCTTGCCTTTACCCATCCGAACCTCAACTGGTTTTTTGGAAACTGGCTTATCAGGAAAAATCCGAATCCAAACCTTACCACCACGTCTCAATTCACCGGTAATCGCCCGTCTAGCTGCCTCAATTTGCCTCGCATCTATCCAGGCAGTAGTTTTCGCTTGAAGTCCGTACTCTCCAAAAGAAACAGCATTGCCCGTTTGGGCAGCACCACGCATTTTCCCCCGGAATTGCTTTCTATATTTCGTTCTACGTGGCATTAACATTTTTTATTCACCACCTGTTTCCTCTGCTGCGCGTACTAAGGGGTTGTCTTCAGGCGATACTTCACCTTTGTTTACCCAACATTTCACCCCTATTAGTCCAAAAGAGGTGTTCGCTTCAGCGAATCCATAGTCGATGTCAGCTCTAATAGTATGAAGCGGGATACGGCCCTGCATTTCATGCTCTGATCTCGACATTTCAGCTCCACCCAGCCGACCAGAAATTTTAATCTTACATCCAATAGCCCCACGTGCCATCGTACG
>CAXGQC010000038.1:0-12730 GCA_964011795.1 uncultured bacterium
TCTTTCGTAGCTTTTATCGCCTGGGATACAGATTGGAGCGGCCCTGGCACTGATTTTGATTCCACGATTGGGACTATAGGTCAGTTACTTCTTGGCAAGTATGTCCTCGCGTTTGAGATAGCTTCGGTACTTTTGTTGTTTGCCCTAGTTGGCGCCATAATGCTGGTCCACCAGAACGATGAGGACTCCGAGGGAACATCATGATTGAGGACGTTCTGGATCTAATACTAACCATTGGCTTGATGCATTATTTGATCGTGTCGGGGTCTGTTTTTGCTTTGGGGTCAGTGATTGCGTTAGGAAAGAGGAATGCGATTGGCGTACTTATGGGGGTTGAATTAATGCTCAATGGAGCCATATTGGCTTTGATTGCGTTCTCCCGTTTCCCACCTGCGGGTACTGCTAATACGGCCGCTCTGGAGGGGCATGTATTCGTAGTGTTTGTGCTTACTGTCGCGGCGGCCGAGGCAGCGATCGCTCTAGCGCTAGCGGTTCTGGTGTATCGCAAACGAGAGACTGTTGACCTCGACAGAATCAATCTTTTGAAGTGGTAAAGCGAGTAATTACATGTGGGTAAAGTTCATGGATGTGGCTGACGGGTATTCAGCTGAAATGTGGAGAGAGATTTTTAGTCAGGAGGCCCTCTCAGTCAGAATCGTGCCTGCTCTTGAAGTAGAGAAAATGAGCGTTCCACGTGAATTGTGGATTCCGGACGGGAAGACTCATGTGGCGAGAGAGGTTTTGAACAAAATATAATGCTATTACCTGATATTCCCGAGATATTGGTCTGGCTCATATACGCCGCTCCTATCACATCAGCCCTGTTGATTTTTGTCACTCTCCGTGGCTTAGATTTACCATTTCTGAGTAAGCTGGGATCGGACGGACGATCGGCTAGGATAGCGGTCATTTTCGGTCTAATATCATGGGTGCTTAGTCTCTGGCTCCTGGACACCTCGATCCACCATCATGGAGAAGATCTCGGTTTCGGTGACTATGTATGGCTTTCTTTGTTCGATCTTGAAATTAGCTTTGGGCTAGGTATAGATGGCCTGTCTTCCGTGATGATTTTTGTGGTGGCCAGCGTAGCGCTACTCGTTCAAATCTATTCGATTGGCTATATGGAGCATGATCCCGGTTTTTCACGATTCCTTTTGTTCATGTCTCTGTTCATTGCGGCGATGCTCGGGCTTGTAATGTCATCTGGCCTACTGCAACTATTTATCCATTGGGAGTTGGTGGGTCTTACTTCTTATCTTCTCATAGGGTTTTGGTTTGAGAGACCAGCTGCAGCTGCAGCGGCGAAAAAAGCATTTATTGTTACACGGTTTGGTGATATCGGATTTGTAATCGCACTTACAGTTATTTGGGTCAACGTAGGAACATTTGATATATCCGAGATCAATCTACTCGCTCATGCTGGTGGTATAACCGCTCCTGTACTTACAGGTTTTACTCTGGGATTGCTTGCTGGTGCTGCTGGAAAGAGTGCTCAATTCCCGCTTCATTTTTGGCTCCCAGATGCAATGGAAGGACCGACACCAGTATCGTCTATAGTGCACTCAGCTACGATGGTTGCGGCGGGTGTATACCTGCTGGCTCGTTTCTTCCCAGCGATCGACGCGGCACCCCAATCAGTTTCTACTGTCATAGCATACGTTGGCGGCTTCACGGCTATTTTTGCGGCCTCGATGGGTGTTGTCGTGACTGATATAAAGCGAGTGCTCGCATATTCAACTGTTTCGCAATTGGGCTATATGGTCATGGCGATAGGTTTAGGCGGGTATGTAGCTGCCATTTTCCATTTGTTCACACATGCCTTTTTCAAGAGTCTCCTGTTTTGGGGAGCAGGTTCAGTGAGTCACGCTACCGGTACTTTTGAGATGGGGAAAATGGGTGGTTTGCGTGGAGCGATGCCGGTCACTTTCTTAACATTTGTTATAGGCTCTTTGTCTCTAGCAGGAATTTTCCCCTTAGCGGGTTTCTGGTCAAAAGACGAGATATTACTGGAAGCGTGGCATGCTGATAAATTGCTTTGGTTAATTGGCACGGCGGTGGCTTTCTTAACGGCGCTATACATGTTCAGAGCAATATTCTTGACATTTTTTGGTGAATACAAGGGTGGGGAATCGGCCTCCGAGCATGGGGACGCTCATTCCGGTTCGCCGCATGAGTCACCTCCCACCATGGGGATCCCTATGCTGATTGGGTCTGTCGCTGCAATCACATTCGGCTTTTTTGCATTCATGCATTTTGGCGAATTTGTGGAAGGTGCCCTGCCTGAGGAGATGCGTCACTTCCATTTTCATGTTGAGGGATTGGTACTGATGATTTCGACTCTTGCAGCACTGGCTGGTATCGGTGCTGCGGCAGCCATTTATTTGGCCGGGCGACCTCAGGCCAGCGATATAAGTTCCAGAATGCCGAAGATACACTCGACGGTATCCCGTCTCTACTATGTTAATGAGGTGGCGGAAGACCGACTCGTGCGCGGAGCCCTATTGGCTGGACTTGCTAGAGGGGCTGAACTTATCGACAGATTGGTGATTGAGACAGTTGTTAATGGTGTTGCTTCCGTAACAAAACTAGTAGGCGAAGGCTTGCGGAGATCTGCGACTGGGCAAGTCCAGAGTTATACGTCCGCCTATATGGTTGGTTTAGTAGCAATTCTTGGTGGTTTCATGGTGCTTTCCGGAGACATGTTGAGCGTGTTTGGAATAGATATTCAGGCCATTATTGATTATTCCTTAAAAATGATGAATCCGAAGAATTTGATTCCTCCGAAATAGAGAGTAAGGGAGACAATAAGTGCTAACTGGTTTCTTGTTATTGCCCCTTGCTGGTTCAATTATGACTTTGTTTGTCCCTGAGCATCGTAAAACCGAAGCGAGATGGATAGCACTATTTTTCTCCACGTTGGCATTCATTTTGGCTTTAGTCATATATGTCGCGTATGACTCAACGGCCGGAGGTATGCAGTTTGTTGACAGCACTAATTGGATACAGACAGACGTAGTTACGCTTGGTTTTGGCTTAGGGGTGGACGGCCTGTCTGCACCAATGATTTTGCTCTTAGGACTGTTAGGGGTCGTGTCAGTATTAGTATCTTGGAAAATTGACGAAAAGCCTGGGCAATATTTCGCATGGCTTCTGTTGCTCGAGAGTGCAATTGCGGGAGTCTTTTTGTCCCTCGACCTTATCCAATTTTTCCTATTTTGGGAGCTAGAACTTCTACCAATGTTCATGCTGATTTCCCGATGGGGGACCGGCCGGAAACTATATTCTGCCACCAAATTCCTTATCTATACTCTCGCCGGTTCAGCTCTGATGCTTGCAGGGTTCCTGCTTTTAGGTGCAGCTGGAGGCTCATTCGATATACAGCAGTTAACAGAGTCGCCAGTTACTGAGACCGTACTTCCAATGTCCGTTGTGTTTTGGGCGATCATGCTTGCATTCTTGGTAAAACTGCCAGTGGTGCCGGTGCATACCTGGCTACCGGACGCCCACACAGATGCACCTACGGCGGTATCAGTGATGCTTGCTGGCGTTCTATTGAAAATGGGGGGATACGGCATATTACGAATAGCTATTCCACTGATGCCTGATGCGGCGTTACAGTCACAGGACATCTTGGCTGGTTTGGCGGGATTATCCATCATATGGGGAGGTGTGATTACTTTACGGCAGACAGATCTAAAGAGATTAATTGCATACTCTTCAGTGTCACATATGGGGTATGTTCTCCTCGGTGTAAGTGCGATGGGAGCTGTAGGTTTTAGCGGAGCGGCACTACAGATGTTTACACATGGAACGATTACGGGTCTTTTGTTTGTGATGGTGGGTTACTTCTATGACCGAACGCACACAAGACAAATTTCGGAAATGTCTGGCCTGATACACCATTTGCCTAAGGGTGGAATAATTATGATATTTGCTGGTCTGGCGTCACTTGGTTTACCTGGATTGTCAGGATTCGTAGCTGAGCTTACCGTATTCCTCGGTGCATTCGAGTCACACCCTATTGCCACCACCATGGGAATCATTGGCGTGGTCCTGTCGTCGGGTTATATCCTCTGGATGGTGCAGAGGGTTCTTCATGGACCAGCAGACCCAAAATGGGAACATTTACGTGATAGCACTTCCTGGCCGGAATGGACAGCCATTGTGGCACTAATCATTCCAATAGTTTTGTTTGGGATATATCCAGCGATTCTTGCCGAAATAGTTGAGACTGGCTTGCAGCAAGTCAGTGGCATAGTGACAGTGCTGGAGGGGGGCATATGAATCTCGCGGAGCATTTAAATGTAATCGGACCCGCGATTGCTCTGTTTGTTGGGTCAGGCGCGGTATTACTTATTGGTCTCGTTTCACCAGCACGAGCTTACTCATTCACATTGACGTGCCTAGCTCTTATTGTTGCCGTGATTTGGTTGGCTATTCACCACATGGCAGGCACGGAATCTATTGCCTTGGGTGGATCGGTGCGGATCGATACTTTTTCCAATTTCTTCTCGATAGTCATCATCGTTGCTACCTTGTCAATTGTTCTGGCGACTCGAACCTGGGCTGATACTCTCGAGCGGAGCATAGAATTCTATGCGCTCCTTCTCACCGCAGCAGCTTCGATGACCATCCTGACTCAGGCCAGTGATCTAATTACGATTTTTATCGCCATCGAAACAACATCCATATCACAGTTTATTCTCGTAGCCATCGTAAAGGATGATAAAGGGGCAGAAGCTGGATTGAAGTACCTGCTTACAGGTGCGGTCGCCGCGGCAGTGCTGCTCTACGGTTTTGTATTTCTTTTTGGGGTGAGTGGAGTGGTGTCGCTCGACCAAATATTGAACTTTGCGGAGTCCGCACCGGAAGAATACCGGCTAGTACTTCTGCTCTCGCTAATGTTTATTGTGGCTGGGCTGGGGTACAAAATGGCTCTGGCTCCATTTCATGGATGGGCGCCAGATGTGTATCAAGGCGCGCCAAGCGCGATAGGCTCCTTTCTATCAGTGGCGTCAAAAGCGACTGGTTTTGCCGTTGCATTGAGACTTATTTACAGCGGTTTAGGCGGCGGCGATTTCTATTTAGCAACTGATTTAAGTCGTATCTTCGTAATACTCGCTGTCGCTTCTATGATTATTGGTAATTTAGGAGCACTTAGACAGACGGACGCAAAACGACTCCTCGGATATTCTTCTATAGCTCAGGCGGGTAATATAGCAGTAGGATTAGCGGCACTCACTGCAGGGTCTGTCTCTGGCGCTAGTGCAGTCACTTTTTTCGTGGCCACCTATCTCTTTACAAACCTCGGGGCGTTCCTTTCGGTTCATTTCATAAGATCGAAATTGGGGTCGAGTGAACTCACTGACTTCGCAGGACTCATCAAGAGATCTCCCCTTGTGGCAGTGGTGCTTTCGATTAGTCTTCTCTCGTTGACTGGTATTCCGCCCACGGCTGGCTTCATCGCAAAAGTTTACATTTTTAACGCAGCGATTACTGGAGGAGATTTATGGTTGGTAGGACTTGTTGCAGTTGCAGTATTGAACACTGCTATCTCAGCTTACTATTATCTGCGCTGGTTAAGGATGATGTGGCTGGATGAGCCTTCCGAGGACTCAGTCTTGCGACCAGATGGTTGGAAGCAGGTCGTTTTAGTGACCATGATGGCTGGGATTCTACTCATTGGCATCCTGCCTAATCCTCTAATCAACGCTGCGAAGACGGCCGTAGAATCGTTAGTCTGATGTCTCTGCCCCTCGGCAAATGGGATTATGAAGTGTTAGCGATGCCACTGTCGGAAATTCCGGAGGCTTCTGCCGAGACTATGACTTTCCTTGCTGATACCCTTCCATATTTGACTACTAGCGGGGGCAATTTCACATTAGTTTACGCCAGCCGAACTGAAATTCAAGATTTGAACAGAGCCCATAGGGATCTGGACACACCAACTGACGTGCTTTCCTTTCCTCCTGGCGACCACTACCCCCCAGATATGAATGAGGCTTCGAATTATTTGGGTGACATCGTCATTTGTTATGAAATAGTCTCGGAGAATTCAGATTCAGCAGATATTGACCCTGCCCTTGAGCTACGGCACGTGGTCCTGCACGGCGTTTTACATCTTCTCGGATACTCTCATGGCAGCGAGGAGGAAGCAGATATTATGCGGATGGTCGAAGAAAAATGGCTAGGGTCAGAGATACACGGGGATCTCAGCGAGTAGCTGATTCTGATTGGGATAGAAATATCATGATTCCTGCTAGACTAATTTGGACACATACTTTGGAGGGCTAATGGCTCGAGAAGCATTGTTTAATAAATGGCGACCTAGCTCCTTTAAGGAAGTTTCCGGTCATGTTCCTGTCGTACAAACTCTCAGAAATAGTATTGAGTCAGGAAAAATATCACATTCATATATGTTTGCTGGCCCCCGCGGGACTGGAAAGACCACGCTTGCAAGGATTTTGTCAAAGGCGGTTAACTGCGAAGCTTTTACAGAGGGTGACGTGTGTAACTCCTGTAATTCGTGCCTCAGTCATGATGCGGGCAATGCTATTGATTTAATAGAGATAGATTCAGGAACCCACGGCCTCATTGATGATATTAGGGCCCTAGCCGAAAAAGTGCTATACGCCCCCAATGTCACTCGTTATAAGGTATATGTGTTTGATGAGGCTCATGCACTGAGTTCGCAGGGATTTACGGCCCTCCTAAAACATATTGAAGAGCCACCACCACACGTAATATTTATCTTTGCTACTACTGAAGCCGATCGTGTTTTGACAACCATCCAGTCTAGGTCGCAAAGGTTTGATCTTGGGCGACTCAGTGTTTCCGACATAGTTCACAGGTTAAGAGAGATTTCAGCGAGTGAAAAATTTTCACTATCGGATGGCGTATTGGAGCTGCTTGCTAGATATGCGAGTGGTTCACTTCGTGATGCTGTCAATGCTCTCGATCGGATAACGGCTGCTTATGGAGATTTAGTAACTGAGGGTCAGGCTCGAGAGAATCTTGGACTGAATATGGACCAGCGGGCACTGGACTTGAGTAAATATATTATTTTTGATTCATTACCCGATGCTCTAAAGCTTATCAATGTTGCCGTGGCGGATGGACTGAACATCAGAAAATTTGCTGAAGATGTGGTGTTAGTTTTAAGGGCATTACTGTTTTCGAAGGCAGGCATTCTCGATGCTCTGGTGACTGATCAGTCATACATGGATCAGATTAGCGAAATTTCAGGTGAAGAAGGTACGACGGTTGATAAATTAATCACGGCTATGGATTCACTTTCTGAACTAGGTACCCGAAAATTCATGGGCGACGAATTCAACGCGCTTCCATTAGAGCTGGTGATTGCAAAACTTTCTTTGAGTAATCGAACTTCGAGTGAGTATAGTACCGATGAAAATAGTGGAAAAATCGACGATGATAAGATCACTAAAATCAGTCCCGTCCAGTCTGACAGACAAGACGAAACTCCAGACGAACCGGCCGTAGCTGCTGTATCCGAGATAGCTCAGGCGGATGACACCGATATCTTAGATTATCCGGACGGCACTCCCACTGTTTCGTCACCGGTCACTAATATTGAAACGCAATGGCTTGAGATTCGACAAATGGTGAGAGATAAGAGCAGGCCGGCGGAAGCCTTGTTGTCCAATGCGCGGCCACGAAATATCACCTCAGAGAACCTTGAAGTAGGTTTTCGATATGAAGCTCATCTTCAGAATTTCCTTGATAGAAAAAAACAGATTGCAGGCGTGGTTCCTGCGGAGGTATTAGATGAGGCAGTCTCCGCCGTATTGGGGGCGGATATCCGAGTCACCTATAGTCATTGGCCCGACCTTGGAGAAAAAATTTCGAGCGACGATATTATTGAACCGCAAACTAAATCTTCTGGTGGACATTTAGTCAACGAGGCACTAAATCTAGGAGGCCAATTAATAGAAACGTCGGAGGAATAGATATGGGGACGGAGAGTGAATCAGAGAGATACTTGATTTCTGGAAGTCGCGAAACTAAATCACCGATCACTCGGTTGGTGAACTCGTTCCACTCATTACCGGGCATAGGACCACGCTCAGCTCAGCGACTTGCATACCATATTTTGCGGTCGCCGGATGCTTTGGCTCGTGAATTAGCTGAATCGCTGATAGAAGTCAAAGAGAATATTGTATTGTGTCGTGATTGCCAGAACTTGACTGTTGATGTCCTATGCTTGGTGTGTATGGATTCAAGTCGAGATTCGACGGTGGTATGTGTGGTCGAGGAGCCACTTGATGTTACCGCTATCGAGCGGACTGGTGACTTCACTGGGCTGTATCATGTCCTGCATGGGGTTATTTCACCACGTATGGGTATTGGTCCCGAGGATATAAAGATTCAGGAACTACTATCGAGAGTGCATGCTCCAACTTCGAACATAGCGGAGGTAATTGTGGCGACTAACCCAAGTACTGAGGGAGAAGCAACTGCGATGTATCTTTCCCGTATCATTCAGGAGGCGGGCACAAAAGTGACTCGTCTTGCAAGAGGATTGTCTACAGGCAGTGACCTTGAATATGCAGATATAGATACTCTGGGACGGGCTCTCCAGAATAGACACGTAATGTGAGTGTTGCTGGTAGGTTCGATAGAATGACAGAGCGAAGGCCGAGGGCTTACTCAACAAGAGCGATAGTTATTGGCCAGAGGGACTACGTTGATTCTGCTCGAATAATCAGCATACTCAGCCCCGAATTTGGGAAAAGAGAGGTAGTCGCTCGAGGACTCCTTAAACCGAGAAGTAGACTGGCGGGACACCTCGAGCCTGGTACATATTGTCAGTTGGAAATTGCGGTGGGCCGTAACCTTGACATCATACGCGAGGCACAAACCATTGAGATGTTTCGAGAGGCTAGATCAGATCTGCAAAGTCTCACCATTTTTCTATATGCTCTAGATTTGGCTGATAAATTTAGTCTGGAAGATACAGGGGAGGAATTATTTAATCCATTACTGACGGTTATCCAACGAATTGCGAAAGGATATTCACACTCCGTCTCGATAAGAAGCTTTGAATTTGAATTGCTTGATTCTTCAGGGTTTAGGCCAGTTCTTGACCGCTGTATACATTGTGGTTCAGATGTCCCCGCCGAGGAGGCCGTCTGGTCACCAACCAATGGTGGAGTAGTTCTAAAACAATGCCTTGACAACGTTCAGAATGTCTCTAGTATCAGTGCCCGAGCTTTAAAGGTGCTGCGAGCTTATCAGGAATGGGATTTTGATCAGTTGGTGGCGATCGCGGTGGACTCCTCTTTAGAGCTCGAGCTATCGTCAGTAATGCATGGCTTGATGAAAACGGTTCTAGAAAGAGAGCTTAAGTCGGCAAATCTAGTTGAAGAGGTTAGATGGTGGCAAGCCAGTAACGATCAGGTCACAAAGGCCAATTAATGTTCTCGACTGAAAGTGTATTCCACCAGATTTAATAGTATCTTCTTCTCAGTGGAGTCTGGCAGTTCATCTATTGATTCTCTTGCTTCGTCACACATTTCCCTCGCAATATTTTTTGCTTCCCAGAATATCGAGTCATCAGCAAGTATTTCCTTAATCGCCTTTTTGATGTTTGAGGTGCGCCTTACACCTTCGAATGCATGCTGTATTGGGTTAGATGGGTTTTTCTGCATGTAGAGAATAGCTGGCAGCGTAATGTTCCCGGACATTAAATCTGAGCCAATAGGCTTTCCCATAAGGCTAGCATCCCCAGTGAAATCAAGGATGTCATCCACGACCTGAAAAGCCATCCCCAAGTTCATCCCATATCCGCGCATTGCTGAGATGGTATTGGGGTCGGCATCGCAGACTATCGCTCCTCCTTCGGCAGCTGTTGCAAAGAGTACTGCAGTTTTCCCCCTTATTTGATTTAGGTATCTGTTGATGTCGTCTGAGTACTCGAAAACGTGCGAATCTTGTACTAGTTCGCCTTGTGCCATTTCCATGATTGTCTTAGCGAATTTCCGCACCACTATGGGTTTATCCGTTTGTGCAATGAAGTCCGCGGCGTTCGCAAACATGTAATCCCCAAGCATCACTGAGGCAGAGTTTCCAAACAGAGCATTGGGTGTAGGTTCTCCTCTACGTTGGTCTGCTTGGTCGATAACGTCATCGTGCACCAGTGTGGCCGTGTGGAGTAGCTCAACTGAAGCAGCCAAAGGAGCGGCCAAACTTAGGTCATATTCACCCAGTCGAGCAGAGAGGAGAGATATTGCTGGCCTAAGAAGTTTGCCTGTTCCAGCGAGCGCTGCGCTAAGCATCTGTCTTAAGAATTCTAGTTCGGGTTGACTTGCTACTGACTGAATAAGTTCCGTCACAGCGGGTAGATCTTTTGCGGCCGGCCCATATAAATTCTCGAGCTCTTCGTTACGGGTCATCGGGATACTCCCTGTTACTCATCCATGCCAAGAAGTCTTATCAAATTTGCCGAAGTTGTATCGGCCACTGTTTGGGCGGGCATACCTTTCAGTTTAGCTATAAATCGAATGGTGTCTAATATATAAATCGGTTCATTTCGTTTGCCGCGATGGGGCTCGGGTGTCAGGTAGGGTGCATCGGTTTCGGCTAGTATCGACGAGATTGGTGATGAAATAATCACCTCTGGAGCATTAATCTCGTTTTTAAATGTGGCGATACCGGAAATAGATATTTGGAATCCTAGATCGATATATCTGCCTGCTAGTTCAGCATTGCCAGAAAAACAATGTATCATTCCAGGCTCTCGTTCAGGTCCAAGATAGCCAGTCGTCCGCTTGCACCAGTGCTCCAGAATTTCAAAGGTTTTCTGGTCGGCTTGTCGGGAATGGATCGCCACTGGGAGTCGATATTCGACGGCTAGGTCTAGCTGGTCAATAAATGCTGATATTTGCTCATCAGGCGGGGATAGGTTCCGATAGAAATCGAGGCCGATTTCACCGACCATCGAGTACTGTTTTGAATCAAGTGCTGCAAGAAGTTGATTCTTATCTTCATGATAGCTGGAAGCGTCATGGGGGTGTATGCCCGCTCCACAAATCAAATCTATTCCATTATGCCGTGCCATCTGTTTTTTGCTAACGGCGTCCTCTTGATAATCAATGTCAACAATCCGTACCACACCACTTTGTGCAGAACGCATAAGCATCTCATCTCGATCTTCGTCGAACTCTTGTGAAGATACGTGGCTGTGCGCATCCGTCACATTGAATAAGGGGGGAAATGGTGCAGAAAGGCGTTGAGGCATCGATTACGAGCTCGAGTCTTGAGTGGGATCAAACAACTTCTCGATTTCATCCTGATCGAGTTTTTCAAAGAGCGGAGTCGGTTGAGGCAAACTTGTTCCAGAGAAAATAGGCGCTGGCTCCCACCCATGAGCTGTCGCCGTCCCGGATTGGCCTAATAATCGTAGTACTTGATTCGAGGAAAAAGGTAAAACCGGCGTAAGAAGAATGGCTAAGTTGCTAATCACTTGAAGAGCAGTAACCAAAGTCTCTCCAGCATGCGCGATCCCGAGAGTCTCATCTTTTAACGCTGACCATGGAGCGCGGTCCTCCAAGTATCTATTCGTTGCAGTGGCTACTTCCATTGCCTGCTGCAGGCCACTACGAAGCTCGACATTTTCGTATGCCTGTCCGCATCTATCAAATGCTTGCTCAGAAAGTTCAATCAGTTGGGAGCTTTCATGAGAGAAATTGTCAGGTCGTTCTGGGATTTTCCCATTGAAATTGCGGTTAGTTATCTGAAGAACTCGATTCACCAAATTTCCCCACCGTGCTACGAGTTCATCATTATTGCGTCTGACAAATTCCTGCCAGGTAAAGTCTGAGTCACTAGTTTCAGGCATTGAGGCGGTTAGCGCGTATCGAAGCGCATCAGGATTTAGGTGCTCCAGAGCATCGGGAGCCCATATTGCCGTGCCACGACTCTTGGAAGCCTTAGTGCCGGACATCATCAGGTACTGGTTGGCAGGCACATTCGTCGGCAAATTTAGACCGCCGTACCCCATTAACATTGCAGGCCAGATGATTGCATGGAACGGGATATTGTCCTTGCCGACGAAGTAGTATGTTTCGGCCTCCGAACTCATCCACCATTTTTTCCAGGACCCTTTGTCATTCTCAAGATTGGCAGGCGACGCGGCCCATTCAATGGAGGCAGAGAGATAACCAATTACAGCCTCGAACCAGACATATATTCGCTTCTCGTCATATCCCTCAATTGGCACCGGGATACCCCAGGTTAAGTCCCGAGTTATGGATCGATCAGGTAGCTCGGCTCCAATCATCCCCAAGGATAAGTTGCGGACTTGTGGCTTCCATCCGTTTTTCGTTTGTAGCCAATCGGTGAGCTTTTCTGAAAACGCTGACAACTTAAGGAACCAGTGCATTGATTCTTTCCTGATTGGAGTACTTTGTGAAAGTTTGGATCGTGGCTCGATCAATTCGAGTGCATCGAGAGTGGAGCCACAATCATCACATTGATCACCTCTGGCATTGGGAGAATTACATAAGGGGCATGTACCCTCTACATACCTGTCGGGGAGAAATCTTTTGACATCCGGATCAAATAAAAGAGTCTGCTCAGCTTCGTATAGAACACCTTCGTCTTTTAGTCGAAGGAAGAAATCTTGTGTTACGTCTGCATGGTTGCTTGTGTCAGTTGAGGTAAATAGATCGAATTCAATTCCAAGTGAATCGAACGTTTGTAGGAATGA
>CAXGQC010000039.1:0-12562 GCA_964011795.1 uncultured bacterium
CCAGCGCTACTAGAAACGGAACTATGGCCATGATGAGATAATTGGTTTGCTCTTCTAGACTCACTCGCTCCTGCGACTGGTGGCCGTTGAGTCCGGTTTGTCCAAGCGGTAGCAGTGATCGAAAACTCGGCGTTTGGAATTCAGTGACTAATTCTTCAGTCTGACCTTGGTCATCAATCAACAAAATAGTGACCGGAACAGTCTCACTCGAAGTTGTTGATAAAAACTGCAAAGACCAAACAAATTCTGTGGAAACCTGGTATATGTTTTGGTATCCCACACTTATTTTTGGTAGAGATAGTGGCTGAAGGCCCTGGTGGAACTCAGGTTCGATATTTATGACGCTTTCTACTGGATGAGTCGCGCGTACAGTTAATTCCACAATGTCACCTATGGATACTTCATCAGGGGTGACTGTTAACTCAATCACGAGCTTAGGTCCCGGGTCTGCGACCAAATGAGACGGCGCAAAAAATCGGCCAAGAGGTGCGACAGCAATCAAGGATAATATGAGTACCCATTTCAACTGCTTGATCTCCGAATATCCACAATTTTTCGAAAAAAAGAAGAGACTGATTCTTTTGGGTTGAGTTCACCGTCTATCAGCAGTTCATTGATCTTGTTTCCCATCATCACTCTTTGGTATTTACTTGCTTGTTCATCTATGAAATCCCTGATTCCAAGCCTAGTCTTATCGTCTGATAAATCGACGATGATTGACTCATGATTTTCGGCATCACGAGCCTCGACGATACCCCTCAGCCGCAGGAGTTCTGCCGGATCTGCGTCACTCTTAAGTCGTACGAAAACTATTTGATGGGCCGGAGCTAATTCGGCTACTCTGTCTATCCCGTCAACGCTGATGAAGTCGGACACGATGAATATTACAGAGCGCCCCTTCAAAACTCTCTTCGCAGTTTCGAGACCATCTACTATGGAACTGCAGTGTGTGCCACTAAGAGTATTTTGTCGCAAATCAGAAAGAATCTCACCTAGTACGTATCCTACTTTGGAGCGATCTCCGGAAGGCTTTGACAAGCTTATGACTTTGTCAGAGAAGGTTATAAGACCAACTCGGTCTTTCATCTCTATCGCCGCAAAGCCAAGTAAAGCCAAAACACCAAAAAAACGCTGGTAGCCAATTTCATAAAGAGGTGGAATCATTGAAGAAGAGACATCCACTAGGAAGAGCACCTCACGTCCCCGTTCCTCCTGATACTGCTTAACCCAAAGATCACCATATTTGGCCGACTGATTCCAATCAATATGTCTAATATCGTCACCATACTGATATTCAACAGTATCTGAATATTCGTATCCACTTCCTTTAAAAACCGTCTTATATCCACCCATGAAGTCAGCTAAATCAGACAGAAAATTGTCTCTCTGATATTCCGCAACAGATGGACTTGCTTTTTGATCACGGTATATGTCGAGTTGACTTAAAGAGTTCGGCAATATCCTCCGAAAAAAATGATCGATTCCCGGTAACGTAAACACTAATAATCCTCTTACGGGACCGATATCCGTTGGAGAAGTTCGCCAATAATGTCATCGGTATAGACCTCTTCAGCCTGCGCCCGATAGGTCAGAATGATTCGATGGCGAAGCACGGGTTTTGCCAGCTCTTTCACGTCTTCGGGAATGACGTAGTCACGACCATCGATCAGAGCGGCGGCCTGAGCTCCTGAAGCCAAAAAACTAGATGCTCTAGGTGAGGCTCCATACTCCACTAAGCCAGTTAAAGCATCTACAGCACTGACTTCCGATGGTCGAGTCGCTTGGACCAGTCTCAAAATATATCTGCGAATTCTGTCATCTATCCTCACCTGCCCAATAACATCCTGTAGTCCAACTAATTCCTTCACCGAGACAACAGGGCTTACGTCGGCCGATCCACCTGACAGCTGGCGGTTCAACACCGTAAGCTCGTCCTCCTCCGTCGGATAATCGACTTTAATTTTGAACATGAACCTATCGAGCTGAGCCTCAGGGAGTCGGTAAGTGGCTTCCTGTTCTATCGGATTTTGAGTGGCAAGCACAACAAATGGTTTGGGAAGTGACAGAGTATGACCACCAATCGATACGGTATTTTCTTCCATCGCCTCTAGAAGCGCCGAGTGTACCTTGGCTGGAGCACGATTGATTTCATCAGCCAAAATAACGTTAGCGAACAATGGCCCCTTCCGTACATGAAATTCACTATCTCGTGGGTCGAAAACCATAGTCCCTGTCAAATCAGCAGGGAGTAAATCAGGAGTAAATTGAATCCGTGCGAAATCTCCAGAAATACATGAGGCAAAAGTCGAAATAGTCAAGGTCTTTGCCAGACCCGGGAGACCCTCAACTAAAGCGTGCCCGCGGCTCACGCCCGCAATCAATATTAATTGAACGAGATCTTCCTGTCCGATCACCACACTTGATACAGCCTGAGTAATCTGGAGTAATTTCGAGTGTGCGTCGGCAAGACCGTTTGGTAAATTCGCCATGTCTACAAGACTACAATATATGCAAAGATTAAGCTTTAAATCACGCTATATGCTTCCCACGGCTTTTAACTCTGTACCCTCAGCACGGCTAGCGGCTATATCCAAATTAGAACACTCCACAGCACCAAGCACACCTAACAGCGACTCTAGACGTGGGAGCATATCCACCAATTTCTTGTCGTCAATTCCCGCGCGAGAGATATTACTCACGGAGTTATTCTGTGTATGTATTCTTAGAGTAACTGAATACGCACCAGGACACTCATCCAAAACATCAAACACACTTTTCAGTCGTCTTATATCAGCTGTCAGATCTCGAGTCTCATCCATACGGATTAAGAGGCCAGCGTCGCGCAAGGGTTCACTAAGCCGCTCATCCTTGTTACCAGTATCGTCAGAGCTCGGCCTTACAGTCGAAAATTGCGTACTTGAACGATTCCTGTATTCACGAACTCTAATTCCCGAACTCGACCCAATACGAAACTGCTGTTCATTGAAATTCGGCCCAAGTCTTTTGTGTTCATGATCCCAGCCAACTATCCGCTTAACTGCTGTTGTAGTTCGCCCTGTCCGGTTTGTACGCACGTCAGCCCTCGCGAGAATAATATTTCCCTCGCTCAACAACTTACCGCGTGAGTAATGTTCATACTCCTTATTCCAAATCATAATTTCTGACGAACCTGTAAAATCTTCTATTCGTATCGCAGCAAAGGGTTTGTTACTCGACTTAGCCACTAGTTCTCTAACCTCAGTAATTAACCCACCTACCACCACTTCTTGACCGGAAAGATTGGCGCCTACTTCCGCTATGGGATGGGTGCAAAATGCACCAAGTGATGTTTGCGCTTCACTCAAGGGGTGATCAGTTATATAAGTCCCGAGATATTCTCTTTCCCACAACTGAATTTGCTTACTCGGTATGCGCATCGGGTCGCTGTCATCAAGTCGTCCCAATCCATCTGGTGACTCTGAAACCATCATATCGAACATTGCAGTCTGCCCAGTCTCACGAAGTTTGCGTGCTTGCTTGCTCAGGTCGATGATTCGTTCAATGTTCTGAACAACAACACCTCTACTGGCCAATGAATCGAAGGCTCCACCCTTAGTTAATGCTTCAAGAACTCTTTTATTTGCCGACTTTCCGGGCACCCTCGCCGCAAAGTCTTCCATCGAAGAATACTCTCCGTTTTCCTTTCGTTCCTCGACAATCAACTCTGCGGTCAATGCTCCGACATCTTTAATCTGGCCAAGACCATATCGAATGCGTTCAGTATTAGCACCCAACTCGACAGAGAAATTCACTTCACTTCTATTGACATCCGGTAGAGCAATTTCTATCCCCAATCTCTGACATTCAGCTGCTGCTGAGGACGTCCGATCACCCGCGGAGGAACACAAAACCGCTGCCATATATTCAATCGGGTAATGAGCCTTCAAAAATGCCGTCTGGTACGCAATTAGTCCGTAGCAAACAGCATGTGCCTTGTTAAATGCATACCCCGCAAATGGTTCGATTAAATCGAAAAGTTTCTCCCCTAGGCGCCTATCGTGACCCTGCTCAGTCAAGCCGGCAAGGAAACTCTCCCTCTCCTTGATCATGACTTCTGGTATCTTCTTACCCATGGCTTTGCGCATGACGTCAGCTTGCCCAAGCGAATACCCAGCAAATTTCCTAGCTATCTGCAAAACTTGTTCCTGGTAAGTAATGACCCCATATGTCTCACCCAATATCTCTTCCAGGTCAGGATGTAGATAGTAGGGTGTTTCTAGTCCCTTCTTAGCATCTGCAAATTTCGGGATGTGTTCCATGGGCCCCGGCCTATACAATGCCACGAGTGCCGCCATATCAGAGATACCTGATGGCTCAAGCAGCCGTGACGCCTCAGTCATTCCTGCTCCTTCCATCTGAAAAACACCGAAGGTATGACCTTTCGCCATCATCTCGCTCGTCTCAGAATCATGGTCAGGAATTTTCGATAGATCAACTTTCTCACCCCGAGTGACTTCGATAATTTCCAAGGCTTTTCCAAGAATCGTTAAATTAGTGAGGCCCAGATAATCAATTTTGAGTAGACCAACATCCGCGATATCATCCATTCCCCATTGCGAAATTGAAAAACCAGTAGACGGATCGGGTCGCTGCATTGGTACTACCTCTAGGAGTGGATCCTTGGAAATGACAATCCCGGCAGCATGAGTACTAGCATGCCTTGCTACTCCTTCCAATCTTCGAGCAAGATCAACAATCTCTTTAGTTTCATTCTCTTCGGCGTATACACTTCCTAGTTCCGAATTTTTCAGAGCTATCTCTAGAGTCGTGTTCACTGCGCTCGGCACTAACTTAGCTAGCCGGTCACCCACTCCTGGAGCGAAACCCAGAACTCGAGCTGTATCTCGAATGGAACCTCGCGCACCCATGGTGCCAAACGTACCAATTTGTGCAACTTTATCTCGTCCGTATTTGTTTACCGTATATTCGATGATTTCACTGCGCCGGTCATCGGCGAAATCAAAATCTACGTCTGGCATACCTATCCGCTCAGGATTAAGGAATCTCTCAAAAACCAGTCCCCATTTGATGGGATCGACGTCAGTTACTCCGAGACAATAAAGCACTATAGAAGATGCTGCCGAGCCACGGACACCCATCCTGATCTGTTGTGATCGGGCATACTCAGCTATGTCCTTGACAATCAGCATGTATTCGTCAAATCCGGTTTGCGCTATCACACTAAGTTCATACTTCAATCGTTCCTCATGCGCCGAAGTTACCTCGCTATATTGCAATTTCAGTCCTTCGAAGGCAATATCTCTCAGATAGTCACGAGGGGAGGTATGTTCAGGTACGCCAGGATTGGGGAGTTCAAGTCTGCCAAAACTCAAGTCGATATCTACGGAATCGGCGATCACTTGAGTATTATCAGCAGCCTCGGGCAGATGAGGAAATAATGCACGCATTTCATCTTCTGATCTGAGATAAAAGTCATGACTGTCAAACTTCATTCTTTTAGGATCATTGATGGTGGAGTTTGTACCTATACACAGAAGTGCTTCATGAGCATGGCCATCAGATTCCAATGTGTAGTGAGAATCATTTGTTAAAACTGGGGGCAAACCCAAATCTTTAGCTAGGGCAATCAGCTCCTCTGTGGGCTTCACAAATTTTCCGATACCGTGATTCATGATTTCTATGTAATATCGATCAGGAAACACTTCTCGGTACCAGTTGGCTACCCGCAACGCCTCTTCCTGGTCATCTCTTATGATTGCTGACATTAACTCACCCGAAGGACACCCTGATAGTACGATAAGTCCTTCGGATTTATCTTTTAGAAGCTCACGATCAATCCTCGGTTTCTGATAGAACCCTTCTGAATGGGCCAGAGAAGTCAACTCCAGTAAGTTTTTATAGCCTTCTAGATTCTGCGCCAATATAGTTAAGTGGTTTGGTTGCCGCTCCCTGGGATTTCTGTCCGACATTACTCCATGAGCCACATATGCTTCAATTCCGATTATGGGTTTAATACCAGCGGATCTAGCTGACCGATAGAACTCTAGGGCCCCGTGTAGGTTACCGTGATCCGTGACCGCTACGGCATTCTGACCGAGTTCCACCACCTTCGCAACCATAGAGGACATCTTGGACATGCCATCGAGAAGGGAATATTCCGTGTGATTATGGAGATGTACAAACATTTCTCGCGAAACTCTCTAAAAGGATCAATTGCCTATTCAAATGAACTATAGCAGGGGTAAGAGAATAACACTTAAACTGCAACATTTGCAAGATTAGTCTGGGAGCTCCACTGCACGTTATTAGCAACTATTCGTCAGTAGTACCCAACTCAAAAGCCTCATTCAATGCAATTACTGACCGGTTAACATCAGATCGATCAACCACACAAGTGATACGTATATCCGAGGTTGAAATCATATCGATATTAACTCCTGCGTTAGTCAATGTTCTGAACATCTGAGCTGCGTAACCTGGCGAATTTGTCATTCCTGAACCAACAACTGATACCGTTCCCAAGTCGGAATTGGTGACCACATCACGCGCCAAAAGTTCAGTTTTCATCCTAGTGACTACACTCTCAGCACTGACAAGCAAGTCAGGAGCCACCGTAAATGTGAGATCCGTAGTACCTTCCTCCGAGGCGTTCTGGACTATTGTGTCTACCGAAACACCTGCCTCCGCTAGCGGCTCGAACAAGCTGGCCGCTATCCCAGGCTGATCAACCAACCCGCGAATTGTTATCTTCGCGACATTGGATTCATGGGTCACTGCTCTCGCTTTTTTTTCCTTCTCCATCTGGGCTTCCTTCCGAATTATTGTTCCCGGCTCGTTAGGATGATTGGTCGACCGCACATGAATTTCAACTCCATAGTCTTGACCAACCTCCACAGCCCTCGGGTGCATAACTTTTGCTCCTGTCGTAGCCATTTCCAACATCTCGTCGTAAGAAATATCAATAAGTGATCGTGCTCGCGGACAGATCCTGGGGTCCGAGGTAAACACTCCCGCGACGTCTGTGAAAATTTCGCATCGTCCTACACTCAATGCCGCGGCTAGAGCCACTGCTGTTGTATCTGAACCACCTCTACCTAGGGTGGTAGTATCCTGATCTTCATTAATACCTTGAAAGCCGGCTATTATAAGACATCCCCCCTTGGGCAAACGGTCTATTATTCGGTCGGTGTCGATGTTCTCGATTCTTGCATCCCGAAACATAGCCGTTGTTTTGATCCCAGCTTGTGCCCCGGTCAGTGACAGTGCATTGATGCCTTTCTCTTGAAGAGCCATCGATAGAAGTGCGCTGGAAATAATCTCACCTGTGGACAGCAGTGCATCGTACTCCCGTCCCGGGGGCCTCTCGGTGATACTAGAGACCATCTCGATAAGCTCGTCCGTAGTATCACCCATTGCTGATACTACGACCACGACCGACGTGCCATCTCTACAAATTTCTGACAGCTGATTGGCGACTCTTACAATATGATCAGTGGTCGCAAGTGATGAGCCTCCATACTTTCTGACCACCAGAGAATTTGACTGCATTCTTATTATTTCCCCGTATCGCTGACGACGTGTGTTCCCTCGGATCCGATGGTACAAACACGCGAAGTGAAGGACAAATTCCATTCATTTGCGCAATCCTCAAGAGCAATCAGCACTGACTTTGACTGACCTTTTTGGACCACGGCAGCTATTGTCGAGCCGCCGCCTGAAAGATACGCACCATACGCCCCTGCTGACTGCGCTGCATGGATTAACGGGTACATTGCCGGAAAAATTTTACTCCTCGCGGGCTGGTGCAGAACATCATCGAAAGCATGTCGCAGCAGGTCATAACGCCCTTCATACAGAGCACCAATCAAAAATCCCACTCTACTCATATTATGGACCGCATCTGACACAGTAACTCTCTCCGGTAGAAGCTTTCTCGATTCATCTGTGGGCATCGTAAAATCAGGAATAAGTAACACTATTTCAAGATCACGTGGCCCACTCAAAGGTAAATCCAGTAGGGCATCCGTAAGTGGGTCTGAGGACACCACGTGTATACCCCCGTACATAGCTGGATATAAATTATCCCCATGGCCTTCTAAGGCCAATCCAATATCGATTAGCTCGTCGCGCATCTCCGGCCGTTGAGCCAGGTGAGCCGCGGCCGTGATGCCCGCCGCCCGTGCCATAGCGGACGTACCAAGACCACTTCCTACCGGTATCTCACCTCTAAAAGACACCGATATCGTGTCTGTAGTAATACCAAGCTCAGCCAGCGACGCTGCAAATGCCCGTTCACCCATAGATGCGATGATGGAAGAAGATACTCCATCAGTTGATTGACTTTCCTGCGGACTGTCGTCCATTACGAACTCAAATTCACCGTACCAGTCCAAAGCCATACCAACACAATCAAAACCAGCACCGAGATTCCCGGAGCTCGCCGGAGCCTTCACTCGAATACTTCGTTGCTTCATATTCACCCAAGACCAACCAGATTAATGTTTCAACGATCATCCTACTGCGATGATTGCTTGAGATATTGAGTTTCTAATTCGAATCAAGGCGTTCGAAAATGGTTGCTATACCTTGGCCACCACCTATGCAAAGTGAGACAAGTCCATATCTACCGTTAATTCTTTCAAGTTCATGCATCGCCTTAACCGCCAGTATTGTGCCTGTGGCACCAACTGGATGACCCAATGCGATAGCTCCACCGTTAGGGTTAGTTCGCTCTTCGGGGAGATCCAGTGCGGTCGAGCAGGCTGCTGCTACAGCTGCAAAAGCCTCATTCAGCTCAATTACATCCATATCCGCAATAGTAAGCTCCGCTCTCTCTAAAACTTTCCGTATAGCAGGAATTGGTCCTGAACCCATTATCTTCCAGTCAACACCTGCTTCCGCTCGAGCAACCATTCTCATACGTGGTTTGAGGCCGAGTTCGGATGCCTTGCGTTGGGTAGTAACTACCACTGCTGAAGCTCCATCATTGATACCCGACGAATTCCCTGCCGTGACTGACCCGTCCGGCTTAAAAGCCGGGCGAAGACCGTCCAAGGTCTCCATCGTCGTAGACCTAGGGTGCTCATCGACCGAGAAAATCTCGGTGTTGCGTCCCTTTTTTACTTCTATTGGTGTTATTTGATCAACAAATCTGCCCTCTGCTATCGCAATCTTGGCCCTCTCCTGAGACCTGAAGGCAAATGCGTCTTGGAGCTGCCTTGAAACTTCAAACTGCTCTGATAAATTTTCTGCCGTCATACCCATTGGGTAATCCTCGAACGGATCGGTTACGAGATCCTGTGTTCCATCTTCAAGAACACCATCGCCATAGCGGTATCCATATCGGCCCTTACGCACGTAAAAAGGCATGAGAGACATATTCTCAGCTCCCCCAGCAACCACTATTTCAGCATCCCCAGTTTCTAACCATCGGGCGGCGGTATTAATCGCCTCGAGACCGGAACCACATATTCGGTTCACTGTATAGGCTGGTGTCTCAACAGATAGCCCCGCTTTAATCGCCGCATGACGCGCGATATATCCATCTTCTGCTACCTGACCGACACATCCTAGTACAACTTGGTCTACCAAGTTGGGTTCTATACCAGCTCTCTTCACACTTTCACGAATCACATGAGCTCCTAGATCGGACGCCGATGTCTCACTAAGTGAACCGCCGAAAGTACCTATCGCCGTCCGACAGCCACTAATTACTACTATGTCTTCCATTTCCGCCCCGCATTTTTCTAGTAAAAGTCCTTATGACCAACCCCATATATTGATTACATAATCATTGTATGCGTTAAAGTCACCGAATAACAAATGGTCCCCAATGGTTGAATATGTATTACTTGATTAGCTGCAGGATAGCGTCCAATGCAATTCGAGCGATAACATCTGGGTCTTCGCCAGCATCTAACACTAGCCATCGATCAGGTTCTAGAGATGCCATTTCAAGATATCCTTCTCTTATTTTTTGGTGGAAAGCCAACGACTCAAAATCCAAGTAATTATTGCCGCCAACTGGAGACGTTTCTCCAAACAGATCTTTTTGATTGACAATCCCGTGACGAGCTAAACCTTGTTCCGGCTCAAGATCCAGCAGAATCGTGAGACTCGGTTTCAAGTTACCTACCGTCAACCGCACTGCCGTCTCTATCACCGGTCTATCCAGACCTCTCCCGTAGTGCTGATATGCGAACGTAGAGTCCGTGTATCTGTCACAGATTACCGTGTCGCCGTCGCCTAAGGCTGGCAGAATTATTTCCTTCAACAACTGAGCTCGAGCCGCAGAAAATACCAAAAGTTCTGTCAATGGTGATGGAGCTGCTTGCACTATTTCGGTTGATACTTCGCTACCTGCCTGGCTGAATAGAGCGGCCCTAAGCTGTTCCCCTAGTACGGTCCCCCCAGGTTCGCGACACAAAGTTACGTGATGTCCGATTTTATTCAATGAGTTTTGCAATAATCTACTTAGAGTACTCTTCCCTGACCCTTCACCGCCCTCGATCGTGATAAACGTGCCAGTAAGTTCGCTCGGTTCAGTACTCATCAGGCCCATATTACAACACGTTTATAAGGCTCACGCCCTTTTGATGTGGATCTCAAACCATGCCTCTCAACGAGCTCATGCTGCAGTCGTCGGATATGAGAATTCTGAGGTGATAATTCCACCTGTCCGCCTCCATACATTCGTATAGAACCAGATGCCTCCTCGGCCTCACTTAAAGCCTTCGTCATCACATCTGTCTGTCTCGGCACTGTGCCACTAATGGACAGTAACTGACGTTCAATTTGATGTTGAGTATTGTTCCTAAGAACATATATCGGGACACCAGTGTTCTCCGCACTCTTCAACGGTCCTGATCGACGCCGATAGTATGGACGTAATGTCAAAATAGCATCAGCATCACTCAACGAATCGACAACTGTCGAGTTCGAATGCGTGACCTTAATTGCCTTCTCCAATCGTGCCCGTGATACCCCAAACGGTAGCAAACGAACGATATCTGATTTGTCTAGCTCTTCGAGTTTGTTATCAATTGCACTAATCTCGTGGTCGAGTTTATCTGACAGCAGGTTCGAACTTATCGCAATTTCTCCATGGGACTCTATTTCACCAGCCGAACTGATCTTACGTATTTCTGCTGAGACTTCCTCGCCACGCAATAATTTATCAACAGTAGAAGCAACGTCACTGTGAATGGCAAATTCACTAAAGGAGTTAATCTCAACTAGAGACTCAAAAGTTGGTGCTGAGCGCCTCTCGAGAATGGTCTTTTGTGTATGTCGACGCCGTGCTTCTTCATCAGAAAGGGTCACCGATTCTATCCCACCTACCAAATCAGAAAGGGTTGGATTTTGCATTAGATTTATGAGTCTGGTGCCATGAGCCGTTGCTATCAATATCACTCCACGCTCTGCGATTGTTCTTGCTGCCTCTGCTTCTGCGAGACTGCCAATTTCATCAATTACTATCACCTCCGGCGTATGGTTCTCGACGGCCTCTATCATCACTTCATGCTGCGACTGTGGACTTGGAACCTGCATTCTGCGTGCTGAACCAATGCCCGGGTGGGGTATATCACCATCGCCACCTATTTCATTTGATGTGTCAACAATAATTACTCTCTTAGACAAATCATCTGCAAATGTTCTTGCGATATCCCGTAACATCGTGGTTTTCCCGACGCCTGGCGCACCGAGGAGAAGGACACTGCAACCTTTTTCAATCAAGTCACTTAGTGCCTGGCCAGAACCCGCTATCGAGCGTCCAACTCGGCAGGTCAAACCCACAATCTTGCCGCCACGATTTCTTATCGCTGAAATACGATGCAATGTTCTAGGGATACCTGCACGATTATCGGCACCAAACTCAGACAGTTGAGCAACAACGGCCCCCACTTCCTGCTCCGTGACTGCCCCACCAGGGACCGACTCGTCACCGTCTGTAAATCGCACCAGAGGGGCTCTACCTAAATCCAAGATAATCTCAACCAGAGCGCTCAGATCTTTTGCTTTGATGTAGTCAGACACTCGTCTTGGCGCTATCGCCACTAATTGATTAATTTCCTCGTACTGATCCCGTTGAGGATGACCCATCAACTCCAATTACAAGCCCTTTCGTTCTTCTAATGCAACTGCTCTATCCATGCATCTAGTTTGCCATCACGCAGATCTAGAAACGCTACAGTACCTAATTGCGTCTGCAGATTTCTCGGAAAAGTAGGTGAACCAGAATTGATAATTAATACGTCGTCCCATTCCACTACCACTGGCACGTGTGTATCTCCAGCGATCACAATATCTACAGGGCCACCAAAATGCCTGTCCATCCTTTCCTCAATCGAAGACAGATGGGCGTATGGGCGATCCGGAAAGTCATGAGTCATCCCAATTTTCTTTCCTGCAACAGTTATATGCTGGTTGTACGGTAGTCGTGGATCATCGGGAGCCACTTCTCTCCCACTGGAACCATCATCACCATTTCCACAAACCCCAAGGACCGGCTTTCCACATCTCTCCTCAAAATAGTCCAAAACCGCGATATCATGCATATCGC
>CAXGQC010000040.1:0-12375 GCA_964011795.1 uncultured bacterium
GAATTACGCCATTTTCTTAGAAAAAAAACTAAAATTATACGGTGATTGTTAGCACAAAGTTAGCAACACATTTTCGTGCAGTTAACAGGAGTTGTTAACAGCAAAAGAAAGGAAAAGGGCATGAATATTTCATGGCTAAAGCGAGGGGTCCTTTTGGCAGTCCTTGCATTTGCATCACTCGCGGTAGTTGCTTGCTCCGATGATGATGACAGTGCAAGTGCAAGTACAGCTAACGGCGACTCCCACGAGCACGCAGACACCCTACAGACCGTTAAGGACAGAGGTGTGTTGAAGTGTGGTATTTCTGGGTCACTCCCAGGGTTCAGCCAGCTTGAAGCTGACGGAAGCTACACCGGATTTGATGCTGATTACTGCCGAGCAGTGGCAGCAGCTGTATTCGGAGACTCCTCGAAGGTTGAATTCGTTGAGACAACAGGAGCGAACAGGTTCGAGACACTAGCGAGTGGCGAAGTAGATGTTTTGATTAGAAACACCACTTGGACACTAAGTCGTGACTCAGACCTGAAGCAGTCCTTCGCAGCCCCAACGTTCTATGACGGACAGGGAATGATGGTAAAGGCTGATTCTCCGTTTCAGACTCTCGAAGACATGGACGGTGCAACCATCTGTGTAAACCAAGGAACAACTACAGAATTGAACCTTGCTTCACAATTCCTGGAAAGAGGATTGACTTACACGGCACTTACATTCGAAACAACTGACTTGCTGCAGGAAGCATTCCTTGCAGGTCGATGTGACGGATGGACGACAGACAAGTCAGGTCTAGCATCGAGGCGTGGTGTCTATCCCGAAGGTCCTGACGCGCTCAGGATTCTAGCTGTCACTATGTCGAAAGAGCCTCTAGGGCCTCTAACACGACACGGTGATGATGAGTGGTTTGACATCGTTGCATGGGTGACTTTCGGAACATTCCAAGCGGAAGAACTTGGTGTAAGCAGTGCAAATGTTGACGCGCAAATTGCTAACCCAGACAGCGTAGCTGTTGCTCTAATGCTTGGTGTTGGTTATGACGGCGGAGACGTTACTGATATGGGTCTGGCGGTCGGTCCGCAGTTCATGCAGGCCGTACTGAAGCAGGTCGGTAACTATGGTGAAATTTACGAGAAAAACATTACTCCACTTGGACTCGAGAGAGAAGGTTCTCTGAACGCTCTTTGGACAAATGGTGGTCTAATTTACTCTCCACCAATCCGATAGTTTGACTTGGTCAGAAACATCACTGACTTAAGCGACTGAAATTTGGGCCGACTATATTGCCTGTATCTAGCGGGCAATATAGTCGGTTCCTCATATAAAATAGCTAACGAAAATCCTATCCGGGACGAGATCATCAACTAATGAGTAACCTAGTTTCCTTCTGGTATCGCTCTTTCTACCGGAGAACAATTATTCAGGGCGCCGTTATTTTGTTAGTGGTGCTGGTTGGCCTTGCCTTGATAGAACAAGTGTCCAATATAGAAAATGTACACTCTCCGCGCTTCTCGTCTTCCATCCCTTTTATAACGTTTGATTTTCTCGATGCACGTGCCGGAATAGACCTGTCACATGGTCTAATCTTTGACATCGATAGTAACGACAGCCGTATGGACGCAATCCTTAATGGTGCATGGAATACCATACGACTGGCTGTGGTACTTATCGTATTTGCCAGTCTCCTAGGCTTACTTATTGGTGTAGGACGACTCTCCGATTTTTATTTGATTCAGAAAGCATGCACTATATACGTAGAAGTATTGCGTAATATTCCAGCACTCCTACAGATATACATCTGGTATACCGTCGTCTGGTTTATCACGCCGCCTATCGCGGAAGCGGCTCATATTAATATAAGTTTCTTTGGGGCCAATATCCTGACAGATGCGGTCATTGTTTCGAATAAGGGTCTGGCTATCCCATGGTTTGTTCGAGAGTCGCAGCTTGGAATCTGGTTTTTATTGGGCCTTATCGCCTTGGTAATTTCGTTGATCGTCAGAAGATTCCTACAAAAACGCCAGGACGAGCTTGGCGGAAATCAAGGAACAAATCGCTACCCTGCTCTGATATTTTTTGGAGCGTTGATTCTTGCATACGTGGGTCTTGGTGCCCCGTTCACGACAGAAACTTCGTCAATTGTCAGTTCAGGTGCTGCTGGCGCAATAAAAAATTATGGCGGCGGAATGGTCATCACCGGAGAATTCCTCGCAATAGTAGTGGCACTTGGATTTTATACGGCTTCGTTCATTTCGGAGATAGTTCGAGGGAGTATTCTCGCGCTACCCGCCGGACAGACTGAAGCCGCTAAAGCTCTGGGTCTTTCAG
Organism: uncultured bacterium; assembly: GCA_964011795.1. Classification (GTDB taxonomy): domain Bacteria; phylum Chloroflexota; class Dehalococcoidia; order UBA2979; family UBA2979; genus UBA2979. The sequence continues at coordinate 2,320 of CAXGQC010000040.1, forward strand.
CCTACCAAAGACTGACGCTGATAATACTGCCGCAAGCGCTGCGAACGATGATTCCACCACTTGGAAATCAATACATAAATATGACGAAAAACACTAGTATCGCAGTAGCTATCGGATTTTCTGATGTCGTCTTTGCGACAAGGACGATTTCAAACAATGCAGGCCATAGTTTAGAAATTTTCACAACGCTACTCGTTTTGTATCTACTCATGGCGCTAGTTATCTCATCCGTAATGAATAGTCTGAACTGGTACGTTCAGCGATCTGGCATATAGAGGGGAGGAGTTCTAATCATGACCGAAACACCTCAGCCTCGCGCGTCTTTGCTGGCTCGTATACAACACGGCTACCGTGAATCGGATGCTAGTGCTCAGCTGTTCAAAACTAAAACACACACCGTTATCACGATCATCTCGGCAATAACAGCGATATGGGTATTAGTTACTTTGACTAACTGGATGTTCAACGCAGAGTGGCAAGTTATTCTGGACAAGCGACGGCCGTTCTTAGTGGGGAAATTCCCTGCTGACCAGATGTGGCGAATATGGCCAGGGGTATGGATATTCGGGGCACTCCTCGGACTTTCTTCCGGTCTCTGGATGCGACCGGGGAAAAACACTGCCATTACCATAGCGGCCGGCATCGCGATACTTTCATTCTTGTTAGTGGAGCTAGATTCGACCGCCATCAACCTCGCGCTGATTTTACTGTTGGCACTCGCCGGCTACCTTGTGGCAGTAAAAGCTCAAGACTCTCCATCAGTTCGGTCTCTGATCTCAAGAGTAACCGCAGTAACTTGGGCCCTACTTATACCATTTATGATCATCCTTCTATTCGTCGGAGACGCACCTCCTACCAGCTACTGGGGCGGCATTTTTGTTAACGTCATGCTCGCTGCGATTGCAATTGTGATCGGTACCCCGGTGGCAGTCTTTCTTTCCCTGGGGAGATCTCTTGATGGATACCCCGCAATTCGAATTGCGTCGACCGCCTTCATCGAAGTTGTTCGGGGTGCACCGCTTATCGCCTGGCTTTTCATGGGCCGTTTTGTACTGCCGTTTATTCTTCCAAGTTGGTTCGGAATGAATGAAGCCGACGTGATATTTAGAACTATGATCGTTCTCATCTTATTCAACGCAGCTTATACAGCAGAGGTAATCCGCGGCGGTCTACAGGCCATACCTAAGGGACAATATGAGGCTGCCGATTCCCTTGGATTGGGTTACTTCCAAACCCTTCGTACGATCGCATTGCCGCAGGCCTTTAGAGCGGTCCTCCCGTCTCTGATTAATCAATACATTGGATTATTTAAAGACACGACGCTTGTGTACCTAATTAGTGTTGTCGATGTTTTGGAAGTCGGCCGAAAGGCCTTCAATGAATTAGATTACACGGGTACTGCGCTTGAAGTCCTCGTCTTCGTAGGGTTTATTTTCTGGTTAGTCACATTCTCGATGTCAGCGATTAGCAGACGCGTTGAAGCGAACATGGGACTCGGTAGTCGGTAAAAGTACATTGGAGCGACAAATGACAAATTCAGAACCAAATCAAGCAATAATCCAAGCTCGGGATGTCGAAAAATGGTTTGGTAATTTTGCGGCCTTGAAGGGGGTATCGGCTGATATCCAAGAGGGCGAAGTAGTCGTGGTACTCGGTCCTTCAGGATCTGGGAAATCGACATTTATCCGCTGTATTAACCAACTGGAGGAACATGAGGTTGGAACTATTATTGTTGACGGCATCGAAATAAATGATGACTCCCGTAATCTACAGAAAATCAGGTCTGAAGTGGGCATGGTGTTTCAACAGTTCAACTTATTCCCGCACCTCACAGTGCTGGACAATGTCGCACTGGCTCCAAGAAAAGTAAAGAAAATGCCTAAGGCCGAAGCAGAAGAACTGGCAATGGCAGGTCTCACTCGAGTCGGTATTCCCGAGCAGGCTGAAAAGTTCCCAACACAGCTATCTGGTGGACAGCAGCAGAGAGTCGCTATAGCAAGGGCACTGGCGATGCAGCCGAAAATAATGCTATTTGACGAACCTACTTCCGCCCTAGATCCCGAGATGATCAAAGAAGTCTTGGACGTGATGCGTGAGCTAGCTGAATCAGGAATGACTATGATCGTGGTTACACACGAGATGGGATTCGCGAAAGAAGTCGCGGATAGGTTCCTCTTCTTCGCCGAAGGATTGATAGTGGAGGAGGGCACGCCGGACCATTTCTTCAATAATCCGCAAGAAGAGCGAACTAAGCTGTTTCTATCACAGATACTTTAGAGCGATATTCGAACTAGGAATCTAGTGTCTTCCGAAATGTGAGTAGGAATTTTTGCTGCTTTGCGGTTTCAAACTGCCCGCCTGCCGCACGCACAGCATTTATAGCATCCTGATCTGGTAGACCAATCATCGCCAGCACTGAAATTGCGAATAGGCCTGAGCGTCCGACCCCTGCACGACAGTGCGCAACAACTATATGACCCCGCTCAACATGGTCTACACAATTGCGGACTACATCTCCGAACGCAGAAATATTTTGCGGCGTGGAAAAATCGCTTATTGGGAGATGGTAATAATCTCCTGGAAATTGATCAGAGCCTAGATATTCGTGGTATTCGGGAGAATAACGGACTGTTTCTGCAGTTTCAGACAAATTGACAAGCATTGCTACTTTTTCACGCTCCACAGCGGCTTGCCAGTCACCAAAATCATTTCCCTCACTACCTGGCATTTGGGAAATTAGTAGACTACCAGCTATATCGCTCGGTAAATCCACAGATCTCCCAAGCACTGAATTATTTGTCGGCACGGTGAATCAGTCTGTGGGCTGCAAGTATCTATCTCGCCAAGACTCATCATGGTCCCACTGGTAAGGTGTCTGCACCGTGGTACGGGGCGCAAAAGCCTTTTCTAACGTTTCGAACGCCAGATCCAGATTACCCACCTGAGTCTCTTCGTCAAACGGCTTTCCACACGGATGACCGAGAGGAAAATCACTAAATACGAACCGAGGAACACCCACTTGCTCGACTATATCCCGGGCACATCCCAGAATTACCGTCGGTATACCATTTGCTTCAAGGTGCCTCGCTATCAGACTCACGGTCTGATGACAGACTGGTCAGACGCCAACCAGGAGGGCAACATCAATCTTGTCCTCCCGACACATCTCCAAAATCTCAGGTGCATTGCGTTCACTTGTTACACGTTGACTACGAAGAGTAGGTGCTCCGTAGAGACGGGGCCCTAACTCCTTAAACCGACCTTGTTTCTCAAAGTCATGAAGACGTTCAAGCGGAAGATACACCCGTTGGTCTTCGATCTGGGCATTATTCCTGTCATAGCCAATATGAGAAATTCGAAGATCTGGCACTTCATTACTCGGCAACGTATACACACGTTTGAATTTCGCCTCATTGTTATATGGGGCGCCTGGACCTTGATCTCCCTTGTCAGGTTGGAATTGAGCAGCTGTGGTAATCACGCCAAGACGAGATTCACTTAAAGGTTTTTCTAACTGAGTGAACGGTACATCTTCAAAACGTGCCCATTGATACGGGTTATCGAAACCTTCCTGCAAATAGTGGTCCGTAGTCCGGTCCATGTACCGGATGTACAAGGAACGACTGGTATCGGTTTGATTCTCAGCTAGCGTCATGTTGAGCCTCTTAATTACTACAAAATTATAGCTCGGATCCCGAGATCCAGAACCATCTCTAGATTATTCCTGCTTCTGCCAATTGATCTCGTTCTTGCTCCGACATACCCAAAAGTTGTCCGTAGATTTCGTCATTATCGTCTCCGACTCCAGGCGCGGGGTTATAAATACGTCCTGCAGCATGTGACAGTCTCGGGTAAGGGGCAGGCACAGTGACAGGACCTACATGCGGGTCATCAATCTGGACTAAATCTTGCCTCTCAGCTATGTGAGGATCCGCAAAAATATCAGCAATACTGTAGACCGGGCCATACGGCACTCGAAATTCATCCAGCAGGTCGTATAACTCTTTCGAGTCGAACTCAGAAACCCACTCACGGATCATGCCGTGCAGTTCTTTCTCGTTTGCAAACCGATTTTCATGATTATCGAATTTCGGATCGAGTGGCAGGTCTGGAATTTTCATTGCGTCACAGAGTCTCTGGAATATCTGTGGATTTAGTGCAAGGATTAGCACCCATTTACCGTCTTTCGTCAAGAACTGATCACCTGGAATCGACCATGAGCGAACATTGCCTGCTCGTTCCCGAACAATTCCTGAACGACTGTATTCAGCAGCCATCGGTCCTGAATAGCTCAGGATGGATTCATATAGTGAAAGGTCTACAACTTGAGTCTCTTGGCAGTCCTCATGGTCGCGGTGATACACAGCCGCGAGTATAGCTAAAGCCCCATAGGTCCCTGAGGCAAAGTCACCCATCATGTAGCCGGGATGTACCGGAGGTTGATCCGCTTCGCCTGTCACGTAAATCATCCCACCGATCGCTTGGCCAATACGGTCATATGAGGTGCGGTCTCGGTAGGGACCTGTCTGACCGAAGCCGGAGATACGAACAAAAATGATTCGAGGATTTGCCTGAGCGATCTCTTGTTCCCCGATTCCCCAGCGTTCCATAGTTCCCGGCGAAAAATTTTCAACGACCGCATCTGCCGTCGCCACCAATTTCTTAAATAATTCAGCTCCTTCAGGTTTTCTGAGATCCAAAGACACTGATTTCTTATTCCGCTGCAGGCCTGCTCGAGACGAATTTTGAAGTGCCGCAGTCTGACCTTTTAGCTGTGGCAACTCCACCCGTATCACCTCAGCACCCATATCAGCGAGCAAGGTAGACGTAAAGGGGCCGGCCAATACCTGCCCAGCATCAATTATTCTGAGACCTGACAATAAGCGCTCGTGTCCACTGGTCATAATGATTTCCTAATACCTAACCCCGCCTAAAGGAACCTATATTGTAGAACTCTCTCGTGCCTGCGCAAGTATTGCGTCTCACTTGAAAGTACAAAAAGTGATCAAGCAGTATGATACATTCCACTCAATTTAGTAATTCGTCCAGCATAAGGAGAGCATTATGGAGCAACGAGAACTCGGTGATAGCGGACTGTTTTCTTCAGCAATTGGCTTTGGTACATGGGAAATGAGCACAACCACATATGGCCATATAGACGTTGACGAAGCGGCGGATGCTGTTAGTGCGGCAATTGATCATGGAATCACCTTATTCGACACTGCGGAAGTTTACGGACCGTATATTTCTGAAGAATTACTTGCCAAGGCACTTGGAAAGAAGCGCAAAGATATCGTGCTTGTGAGTAAAGTAGGTTTTGCGTATGACGAGGACGGAAAAAACTTAGGCAGGAACTCAAAATATGACCATGTGATTGAGCGTGCCGAAGGTTGCCTGAGACGGCTTGATACTGATTATCTCGATCTACTGCTCATTCATTGGCCAGATCATGACACACCATTTGAAGAGCCTATAAAAGCTCTTGAGCAACTCAAGCAGGACGGGAAAATCCGCCACTACGGGGTTTCAAACTTTACTCCCGAAATGATGGACGAGTGCGAACAATATGGCCATATGGCTGCGAATCAAGTGGGATACCACATGTTTGATCGACGCATGGAGTCTGCCGTACTCCCCTACTGTCAGGACAACAATATTGGGTTTATGGCATACGGCACATTGGGATTCGGACTCCTTTCAGGCGCGTTCACTTCTGATACGAGTTTCGGTGATGGCGACTGGAGAAGTAGTGGTCTCGCTTTCAAATTGCCCCTCTTCCAGGAAGAAGAGTTCGCAAAAGAACTGAAAGTCGTTGAGCGGCTCAAAGAAATTGCAGCACGCCATGACAAATCGGTCGCCCAGATGGCTATAGCATGGACGATTGGTCATCAGGCTGTCTCTGTTGGATTGGTTGGCGTCAGAAACGAGTGGGAACTCAAAGAAAACGTTGCCGCCGTCGAATGGGAACTCAGTTCAGAAATTCGCGAAGAAATCGATGCGATCTTCACGGAAGAAAATGTCCCAACCCACGTCACAACGGATCAGGCCATCTAAATTACTGCCTGTTCCTTAAGAAGCTCAATCTGGTCCCAATCATATCCGAGCTCCAGAAGCACCTCTTCGCTGTGTTCTCCCAGTTCCGGAGCCCTGTCAGCAGGATCTGGTAAGCCTTCACTATAACGAACAGGCGCACCCATACTTGTTATCTGCCCATATATGGGATGGCTAGTTTCTCGCAAGTAACCACTACTCAAGACCTGTTCACTTGTGACGACGGCATCATAATCATTCACTGGAGCCCATATGGCCGAAACACTGTCGAGAATTTCACCTAGCTCTGACGTTGTTTTGGACATAAATTTCTCAGCAATAACTTCTGAGAATTCAGCATTCTTTGTTATGCGTTCAGTTCGGTTCGGGATATTATCGGCAATTTCGTCGAATCCAAAGGCCTTCCAAAATTGATCCCAAGGAGCTCGTCCAAAACCGCTGAGAGCAATATATCCGTCGCTGGTTCGATAAACACTAATCGGGGAGATAGAACTCAACCACGGATATGTTCTGTCGATTTTCGGGTGATCTCTTCCTGAGAGGGTATGTGCCATCAGCTCAGAAGACTGCGCCCATATCTGTCCGCCTAGAAGCGATGTCTCAACCATTTGCCCTTCCCCAGACCGTTCCCGAGAAAATAGTGCCGAGACAATTGCACCAAATAATGTCATACCACCCATCGTGTCTGCCACAAGTGCTCCCGCACCTGTGGCAGTATCTGGTGCTCCTGTATTCCAAGCCAGACCACCAAAGGCCTGCGCCATCATATCGTTGCCCGGCTTCTGACTCTCTGGGCCCTCAGGCCCATATGTAGTGCCAAGCGCATATATCAATCGAGAGTTCAACTCCCTGCAAACCTCGTATCCGAGACCGGCCCGATCGAGGGCTCCTGGCGACAACGTACCAACGAGCACGTCCGTTTCTTGAATCAATTTCCTGACGATTGCCATTCCTTCCGGCTTAGAAAAATCCAAAGCGAGACTTCTCTTCCCTCGATTGTTCGCATGAAATACCGGTACTGCAGGATTTGACTCAGAGGCAGGGATATGTCTTGAGTTGTCAGGTGATTTGGGATTCTCGATTTTTATGATCTCGCACCCAAGATCCCGGAGAAGCTGACAACATTGCGGCCCCATAATCAACTGAGTGAACTCGAGTACACGAATACCTGCTAACGGTCCGTCCATGCTGTTACCTTCCAAATATCACGAGATCGCTATTCTATGTCGGAAAAGACAAGATTGTGGTACAAATTCTTCTACGATGGCATTACCGCTAGAAAATCTACGAGTGGTTGAAGTGGCAAGTTTCCTAGCAGCCCCTTCTGCTGCGGCATTGATGGCGGACATGGGTGCTGAGGTCATAAAAGTCGAACCACCAGATGGTGACACCTTCCGAGGAAATCGCACTCACCTACATAAAGGCCGGTCTATCAATTATGTGTTCGAAGTTGACAATCGTGGCAAGCAATCTATCGCACTAGATCTGAACAAATCGAAAGCCCAGGCAGTTGTGCACCAACTCATAGGCACTGCTGATGTCTTCGTCACAAACCTCACATCGGATCGGACAGCAAAATATTCATTAGATTACGAGACTCTGAAAACAGTAAAACCAGATATTGTGTACGGGCATTTAGTCGGATACAGCGGTACCGGCCCAGAGGCTGAACGCCCTGGGTTCGATAGTACAGCTTTCTGGGCTCGGTCCGGAGTGATGAGCCTGATGGGTGAAATGGGCGGACCTGCAGTACAAAGCCGACCAGGACAAGGGGACCATCCAACAGGTGTTAATCTGCTCGCCGCGATTCTCGCAGCACTCAGACTACGTGACCAAACCGGCATGGCTCAAAAAGCCGAGGTTTCACTCTTGCGCACTGGTCTGTGGACAATAGCCACGGACATGCAGCAGGCGCTGAATCTCCCAGGCCACACTCCTAAACAATTTGACCGTGCCAGCCACGCACTTCTTATTCGAAGCGCGTACGAAACAAAAGATGGCCGATGGATTATGTTGACCATGCATAACGTTCCGCGGTATTGGCCCAGCCTGTGTAAGGCTCTTGATAGAGATGACTGGGCGTCAGATCCACGATTCAATTCGAACGCAGCCATGCTCGAACACGGACCAGAGATTGTAGAAGAGCTACAAAACGAATTCCGCTCACGCGATTTGGAACACTGGGCACAAGCGCTGGATCGAACCGGCTGTATTTGGGCTGCTGCTGCGTCACTCGAAGAAGTCGCGCAAGATCCTCTGCTCGAATCACAGGGTGCCATTCAAACTCTGCAAGACACGGACGGCAATGATTATAGAATTATTTCGACTCCGTTCAGCATCGCAGGGTCAGATGTCAGGCCCAAGCGGCGAGCACCTCTTGTAGGGGAACATAACCACCAAATACTCAAGTCAGCTGGCTATTCAGATACAGAAATCGCTGACTTAGCTGCCTCTGGAATATTTACGGAATGACGAGAAAGTTATCTTTGTATCAGCTCAATCCGAACATTGTCAGGGGCACGAAGGAAACAGATCCTTATGGCACCCATTTCAATCGGTCCATCCAATAGTTCAGCACCAAGATCTGTCAGTCGTGCAATATCAGACTCCAAATTCTCGGAATCCAGGCCGAAATGCTCCAGTCCCTCACGGACACCGGCAGACCCATCCGCCAGTGTCTGAGTAGACTGTGGTCCGGAAATATTAACCGTCATGCCATTCTCACTTTCGCAGGCAACAAACTGGTCGCCACTATCTCTCATCACATCACTCAAAATTTTGAAATTGAAAGCTTTCACCCACCAGTCAGCACACTCACGAGGGTTATTCGACTTCAAATGAATATGATTTATTGCAAAGCTCATAGATTTAATACTCCCAATTTCCACTTACACTGGATACACCATAACTATGCAGATCAAGAGAGGTCTACCGGAAGGGGAAACTATGCCATTAGTACTAGTTCACGGGAATCCTGAAACAGCTGCAATATGGGACGAATTGATCCCTCACCTAAATGCCGATAGTGTTCTTACTTTGACTCCGCCAGGATTCGGAGCGCCACTCCCAAATAATTTTGATGCGACCAGTGATGGCTATCTGAACTGGCTAGTCGGCGAACTACAAAATATAGACGGCCCCGTAGATTTAATCGGGCACGACTGGGGCGGTGGCCACGTCGTACGACTTGCCTGTGAACGTCCTGACCTTATCCGTTCATGGACCACTGACATTATTGGTGTCTTCACACCTGAGTATGTCTGGCACGACAACGCCCAAATCTGGCAGACCCCTGGAGCTGGTGAAGAAGCAGTTGCTGCGATGGCAAATACTCCTACCGAGGCCACAGCTCAGCGTTTTGAATCATTAGGAATGACAAAATCAATTGCTGAACAGGTAGCACCGTGGATTAACGCTGATATGGCTCAATGTATCCTTTCCCTGTACCGATCAGCAGCTCAACCAGCTCTCGGAAATATGTTCGACGGATTAGCTCGTGCTGCGGAGAAACCTGGTCTAGCCTTAGTCGCCACTGATGACCCCTATGTTGGTGGAGAAGTACTCGGACGGAAAGCCGCGGCCCAAGCCCAAGCCCAAGTAGGAATCATTGACGGTGAAGGTCACTGGTGGATGTGTACAAATCCTGAAAAAGGTGCACAGATCATTAACGACTTCCTGAAGAATCTTTAATCTCCAAAAAGAACATAAATCTACCAATATCCCACGCTTGTTATAGATTTAATCTTGTTTGGTAGCCAGCATACCTCTATAAAATTAATATAGAAAATCTCACACTTTCTCGAATTACCATGAGATTTTAGTAGGTACGGTTAGCAGTCATACATGATCAAAAAATATATCTACATGGGACTCGGTTTTATGTTCGTAGGACTGGCTTTCATCGGAGTATTCATACCTGGCTTACCAACGACGGTGTTTGTTCTACTCGCGGCTTGGGCATTTTCACGATCCTCAGAGAAATTTGAGAAATGGTTACTGAATCAC
>CAXGQC010000041.1:0-12171 GCA_964011795.1 uncultured bacterium
ATCTCGCACCATCTCTCCACATGTCAGAAACCGAACCATACTGGGCGTTTGGCTCGCGCCCTCTTGGAAGCGATTCCCCTGAGTGGTGATGGGAAATCAGGCTAGGAGCTTCGCGCTCAAATCACCAAAGTCTACCGCCACAATGTCGAATTGATCTTCGGAGGGTATTTTGACATTTGCGTCAGCTCCAAAGAAATGTTTAGACACCACATCATGTTCTTCAGGCACATGTACGTAGCCTGTCCTTAGCCCAGCAGCAGCAGCACTTTCTAAGTCGTTTTTGTGGGTGGCGCACATCATTAATTGATCAGGTCTGATACCCAGAAGCGTAGCCGCTTTTTGATATGCTTCTGCATCAGGCTTGTAATGACCCAGAAATTCACAAGACAGTATCCCGTCCCAAGAAATATTATTGTGTTTCGAGCAGGACACAGCTATTTGCCAAGAGAGAACCGTTAGTACCGTTACTTGGAATCGACTTCTCAATTTTTCAATGTTTGCCGCCGCGTCAGGCCAAGAGTTGAGTCTGTGCCAAACAGTATTGAGTTGTTCCCTTTCATTCAAGGTCATCGCCCAGTCGTATTCATTTAGGACGATATCTAACGCTTCAAGATGCAATTGATCGGCATTCTTCCACGGACCTTCATGTTTGCGAACAGGTTGAAGTAATTCAAACATTTTGAAACGCCATTTATTCGCAAACGCTGCAGCATCGATTTCTCGAGACTGCGAAGCGGCAAGCATCGTAATTTCTTCTTTGATCGTGTGATGCCAATCAAATACCGTTCCACCGACGTCCCATGCCAGCGCTTTCACATCACCAAGATTAAAATCCGACATCTCTCATGTCCTTTCGTATTTGTTGCAGTATATCTAGAACTTCAAACACACCTCTTGATTCACATAGCTGAGATAGCTGCGTCTATCCTCGCGAGTACGTCATTCTGATCAAGTTCCTTAGTCGTTTGGTAGTAGGGGTGACCCAGCGCTGCCATGGTTTGTGCTCTCTCTACCGTCGCATCGATAAGTCGATCAGAAGCCACAATCTCATCAAGATATCCGGGTTCGATCGCTTCGTCTATTGGATAAATTTCCGAGCTAAGCATGGCCCTATACCAGTGTGCCTTTGGGATGCGGGTTTTGGCGATCTCTAAGATTGGCAGTGGGACGGTCATATTATTCATCACCTCATTGGCACCGATTCTGTAGTCTCCACTTAGTCCGACACGATAGTCCGCACAAAGTAGTAAAAACGCGCCTAGTGCAATGCTGTGACCGGTGCACGCTATCAAAACAGGGCGAGGAAAACTAAAGATTCTACGAAGTAATTTGAAGCCGGCGGTCCTCATTTTCAAACCTTCTGCGGCATCTCCTCCATTTATCACGTTTAGATCAAATCCGCCTGACATAACGCCGGCTTTACCGACAATCACAAGTGAACCACCATCAGTAGGTACCTGATCCAAAAGGTCATTCAGTCGACTACTCATCTCATAGGAGAACACATTTGCTTTGCCGTCGTCCATCGTGATGATAGATACATCACCTTGTTTTTCAAGAGTTGCAATTGGTTCGGGCATATTCACCTCATAATTTCCAGTCAGGGTTTATTCACGCGCCATTTCAGTTTTTCCGACGCCGTCATAATCCAGTTCTTGATCGTCCTCTAAATCTACAGTGACCTTGGTTAACTTTCCACTGAAGTTAAAGGGAGCTTTATATAGTCCGACAGGGCTTCCTCGATCGAATCCAATGTCTAATCCAGACCAAGAAACCATCAAGAAAAACATGCGTTCGGTCTTGATGGCTCCCACTACAGCTCCGTCCACCACCAAAGTAGCATCACCTTTGACGGAAGTTACGTTTTGTTGGTCATATATTCTGCTATGCGGATTTGCGGTCTCTATATCCCTTCGCATACGAAATACGATCTCATGCTTTCCAGCGGGGATTGGAGCGTTGCTTTTGAGTATTTCGTGACTCCCGCCAATATTTAAATCATGGCAAATGAACCCATTTTCAAAGTAGAGAGAGTAGCCTCCCGTAGCGTCACCGTGAGCGATGAGCACACCGTTATCCGAATCCGAAGGAAGTTCTAGGCTGGCAGTTATGGTGTAACTTCTACTTCGCAGATCGGGAGCAACATCTGTCGGTAAATGTCCCATTCCGGGCCAGAATGCGTAATTCGTTCTGTCGCCATGATATCGTTCAGCATTCTCCGCGAATCGAGGGCCAAACCGGTCATCTAGAGGAAGCACTTGATTAGATTCAGCTTCTGCCCACCAGAGCTCCTTCAAGCTCGCAAGACGTGCGGATTCGGATTGCGACAGGTCTAATAATTCGTTGAAGTCGTGACGAAGATCATAGAGTTCCCAAGTGTCATCTTCGAAAGCAGTACCCGGCTCGTGGTAGGCCACCGCTTTCCAATTCTCATGAACTATTCCTCGATGCCCGAACATTTCAAAATATTGCGTCTTTTTTCCAGTCTCTACCGTGGGATTACTCACTGTGGAGGCAAAACTTATACCTGTGGTATCTGGTTGTTCGATCTCGAGGTCCACAAGGTCGAATATCGTGGGAGCTAAGTCACTCACGTGACAAAATTGGTGCCTGATGCCGCTTTGGGTGATTTTCTTAGGCCAAGAAATAATGAGTGGATCACGGATACCACCACCGTGTGTATTCTGCTTGTATCGTTTCAGTGGTGTATTCGAAGCCATTGCCCAACCCCAAGGGAAGTTACTGTGGGAATTCGGACCACCAATTTCGGCAATATTCTCGAGTTTCTCCGAAATCGATTCCCGCCTGCCATTGAAGGGCCCCATGGCATTTACGAATCCATTGGGGCCGCCTTCTTGACTTGCCCCGTTATCAGATAGCACTAGGACCAAGGTATTGTCCAAAATATCTGCTTGTTTCAAAAAATCGAGTAGGCGTCCTATGTGAATATCAGTGTGCTCGAGCATCCCGCCGTATGCCCCAGCCAAGCGTGAAAACACGCGTTGCTCTTCAGCGGTATGAGAGGTCCAAGGTTGCACACGGTCGTTCCTCGGGGGCAGTTCAGTCCCCGCTGGTGTTATACCAAGATCTATTTGACGAGCCAGTCGTTCCTGCCGCGTGACATCCCATCCCTTAGAAAAAATTTTCTCATATTTGTCTACGAGATCAGTCGGCGCCTGGTGTGGCGCGTGACATGCACCCGGGGTCACCATCATGAACCAAGGTATGTTGGGGAGGGCTGCTATGTGATCCTGAATGTTTCGAATGGCATGTCCAAATAGATCCTCTGTGAGGTGATAACCGGATTCGAACGTGCCAGGTGCCTCTATGTGGCTGTTATCCATCACAAGTTCAGGGGAATACTGGTCAGTTTCCGCATCCATGAATCCATAAAATCTGTCAAATCCACGGCCGAGTGGCCAGCCATCAAATGGTCCCGTGGGGCCAGTCTCGGTGAGCGGGGTTACATGCCATTTCCCAATCATGTAATTGCGATAACCAAAGGTTCGAAGCGTCTCTGCCATCGTCTTAGCATCAGACGAAATCTTCCCTCGGTAGCCCGGGTAACCGCTGTCGAAATTTGCGAGACATCCAACACCGACCGCATGATGATTTTGGCCTGTGAGAAGAGCTGCTCTTGTAGTTGAGCACATAGCTGTCGTATGAAAGCCACTGTATCTCACACCTCTGTCAGCGAGAGCATCAATATTTGGCGTAGCAATTTCCGATCCGTAGCATCCAAAGTCCGAAAACCCAACGTCGTCGAGCATAATCAATAGTACGTTTGGACTTCCAGCAGGAGGCGATTTTTTTTCGGGCCAGTGTGGTTCACTTAAACGATACTTACTCATGCAGATACTTTGGCATTATCTCTGCTAGAACGTCAAGAACCTGATTGAATGTGCACAACATCAAGTTGTTTATTCGCTAGAATTAGAAAGCTGAATAGTTCTCCACCCACTGAGGTATGTCTAATGGACCAAGTGTTGCGTATTAGCGCTTTGCATAAAGATTTTGGATCGACTAAAGCGATTAATGGTCTGGATCTGGAAATTGAGCGAGGTACAGTACATGGCTTGGTTGGTCCGAACGGGGCCGGTAAAACAACTATGCTGTCGATTTTGGTGGGTCTCCGGCAGGAGACTTCAGGGGCTATTGAATTTGGCGTGCCGAGCAATAAAATAATGCTACTTCCTGACACACCTGAATTTTTCCCCTTCTTGACTACGCGAGAAACTGTTGATCTGGCTCGTTCGGCAACCGCCGATGATGTCTCGGCGGATATGATTGACCAGGTTATATCCGAAGTGGGACTGCATGATGCTATCGATAGAAAAGTGGGCGGATTTTCCCGGGGAATGAAGCAACGGCTTGGTCTTGCTACCACCGTGATCGCACAGCCGGATTTACTCCTTTTGGATGAACCATGCTCTGCGCTGGACCCTTTGGGCAGACGAGAAGTACTTAATCTTGTCAAAACATTAGGCACTAAATCGACGGTACTTCTTTCCACTCATTTACTCTCTGACGTGGAGTCGATCTGTGACACGGTTACTGTGATGAACAAGGGACGCTCACTCTATAGTGGTTCCGTTAACGATCTCCAGAGGGAGGTAAATGAGTCGTTTGAAGACGCGGTTCTTCGAATGCTCGACAGTGACGGTGGGGCACTATATGAGTAGGTATTGCATTACTTAGCGTTTGTGTGTAGTTACTTCACCACTCCTCAGCTCAGGCGAAAGCACCCAGATACCGAGACCAAACAAAGCAACGGAGCTCGCAGTTATGGCGAGTGCCGACGGCAGGCCAGTGAGTTCGGCGATGCTTGCCGTGATGAAAGCACCAACAGGTGGCAAAAACCAAGTCAACGACCAAATGCCCATGACTCTCCCGCGCATTGAATCGGGTACGTTTAATTGCATTGTGACCATGCCAATGTTTAGAAAAATTGAGGCACTGAAACCCGCAGCAAAGAGAATAATCAAGCTGATTTCTATGACTCGTGAAAAGGAAAATAGACCGATACAGCAACTGAATATGAGAGCGGAACAGAGCATCAGCCATGAGCCCTTTCGCTCGGCATCGAGTCTCATAATTGCGAGAGTCCCAAGTACGGCGCCAGCGCCCGCCGCAGCTTCCAATAATCCAAATTGGAGAGTGGTAGCCCCGAGAATATCATTTGCAAACGAAGGCAGCAGGACTACATAAGACATTCCAAATAGTGAAAATGTGAACGTAAGTCCAATAATATTGAGGAAGAGCCGGTTATCAAATATGAATTGCAGTCCTTCGACCATTTGACCACCCATACTCGTATCTCCATCAGCTCGTTCACCCTCAGGCTTTGCCTCAAGTATGAGAAGTACGATGAGCGAAAGAGTGAAGCCAATTGGCATCATTATGAAGCCCGCTCCAAAACCAAATAGAGTGATGATCCCTGCACCCAGCGCTGGTCCTGCCACCCGCATTGAATTCCAGACCATGGATGTGAACGCGACGGCACTGGTCATAGCTGCCATATCTATTAAGCGTGGTAGAAAAGCATTCTGTGCGGGGGAGGCAACTGCAGCAAAAATCCCGGCAAGAATTGCCCATGCTAGTAACTCACTGACACCAGCGACATCCAGAGCTACCACGACCCATAATATCCACGAGATCACAGCGGTTAATCCCGCGGTCCAGATTAGTATGTTTTTGGTGTCGTACCGATCCGCCAATACTCCTGAAGGCAGGCTCAATAAAATGGTTGGGATCGAACTTGCCATTGGAAGTGCCGCAACCCAGACAGGGCTGAGGTTTAGATAACTGGCGGCATACCAGCCAATTACCGAGAAGCGGAGTGTAAGAGCGAACACACGTCCAATCAAACCTATGTAATAGAGGCGATATGCAGGGTATGAGAAGGCCATTGTCGAAGGCGGAGACTCGTTGGTCGCATTGGTTTCTGCTGGACTCATCGAACACCTATGTAACTACATTGGGCTGTAACGGCAGGTATGACTTCCGCCAGACAGTACATAGTCAATTATACCCTCTGGTATATAACTTCGGTAATACAATCGTCACAAGTCGAAAGGGAATATAGATGAAAGTAGCTGTGGGACTTCATAAGAACTCAATCGATGACTGGCAGTCTGCTATTGACTTTGCCGTCGGCGCCGAACGTCTAGGGGTAGATTCACTATGGAACGCTGAAGGGTGGGCGCATGACGCAGCAACACCTCTTGCTTATTTGATGTCCCGAACGAATCGACTGCGATTTGGCTCAGGTATTTTTCAAGTAGGTACTCGCACTCCGGGACTGGTTGCGATGACGGCTCAGTCACTTGATTCTCTTTCAGGTGGAAGATTCATTCTCGGCCTGGGAACCAGTGGTCCGCAGGTGATTGAGGGATGGCATGGCATCCCATTTTCAAAACCGATTCTTCAGACAAGAGAAATAATCGATATCTGTCGGCGTGTGTTTGCGGGCGAACGACTTTCTTATGAAGGACATCATTGGCAAATTCCACTGGGTCAAGAACGAGGTGGAAGTGGTATGGGTAAGGCGCTCATGCCCGGGACTACTCCTACACCCTCGCTTCCAATCTATGTTGCCTCATTAGGCCCAAAAAATCTGCGGATGACCGGAGAACTAGCTGATGGTTGGTTGGGGACAGTATTTCTGCCCGAGACCGCAGACGTGTTTCTGGGTCCTCTCCGTGAAGGAGCGAAATCCGCGGGCCGGTCGCTAGATGACATTGACGTAGTAGTGGGAACTAAAGTGGCCTTTACCGACGACATAGAATCTGTGGCTGAGGCAGCGAAGCCAGGTATTGCCTTCCAGTTCGGAGCCATGGGAACTCGGAATCAAAATTTTTACGCTGATGCTTACAGGAGACAAGGTTGGGCTGACGAAGTCAGTATTATTCAGAATTTATGGCTTGAGGGTAAAAGAAAAGAGGCCAGAGAAGAAGTTTCCACGGAGCTGGCTTTGGCAGGTATCGCAGCGGGCTCTCCGGCTGACGTGGAGACAGAACTGATCAAATACAAAGAAGCGGGGGTCAATACGATACGGATTGACCCGGATGGGGAAACAGTGAACGAACGGTTGGACACACTCGAAGAGGTAATGGCGATAATTAATAGGATCTGACGAGGCTAGACTCTTCGATCATCATGTGAGGAGCTAATTTCAGACCTGTGATACCTTCCGTGCAAGTAGTTTAGATAGGGATGATTACACTATGACACAAACGCTTCCGAACTTTTCTTTATCACCGGCTGGCGCGGATCGAGAACAGAATGCCTACTCTTTCCCGTCCGGAAAACAAACGCTAATTTGTTTCGTCAAAGAGGACTGCCCCACTACAAGAACTTCCATGCCACTTCTCCAACAAGCGAAAGAAATTTTCGGTGAAAATATCGACGTAGTGGCTCTCGCACAAAATGGTGAAGACGATCTGGTACTTGTTCAGGAGTACGGACTCACAGTTCCATTTCTGGACGATTCCAGATTGAACACTTCATATGCATATGAAATTGATACAGTCCCTAGCGTATTTTTGGCTTCCGAAGCAGGTGAGGCTACAGAACAATTTATCGGGTTTGGCCGAGAGGACTGGAAGGCACTCTTTAAATCTCTGGCGACTCGGTATCAAGTGGAACTTCCTGAGATCGATTGGGGCTCGTTCCCTGAATTATTGCCAGGCTGTGGATCTAAATCTCTGGAACCGGGGATCTATGAGCGACTGAAGGCTGAATCAGAAGGATCGCCTCTGCGCGGCCGACGGGTAGAAATAGGAATTAATGATGACGTCCATGAATTCCTATACGAACAGGGCCTTACGGACGGACTTCCTGTCATTCCACCGACACCCGAACGTGTAATTCGTATGTTGGACGGTACTACGCGAGATGCCCAGGAAGTGGTGGCAATTGTCCCTCCCAATTTGGCACCAATCACGATAGAAAAAATCGCCGTGAATTCAGTCATGGCTGGGTGTCGCCCGGAATACCTCCCAGTCGTAATCGCAGCAGTTGAGGCGGTATGTACAGATGATTTTGGCATGCATGGTGTTGGTGCGACCACGATGGGCGCCACTCCAGTGATGGTAGTAAATGGTCCTATTCGCCATGAGATAGGAATGAATATGGGTTTGAACGCGCTGGGGCAGGGGAACAGAGCCAACGCTGCAATCGGTAGAGCACTGCGACTGATTCTACGAAATGTCGGAGGTCAGAGACCCGGTGAGACTGAGCGCACGACTATGGGTTCACCCATGAAATTCACAATGTGCTTTGCAGAATGGGAAGAGATTAGTCCGTGGGAACCACTCCATGTTGAACGAGGGTTCGATAAAGACGAGTCTGTAATAACGGTCTTTGCAATGACTGGACTTGGGCAATTAATAGATCAGACCTCACGGACGGCTCATTCACTCGCAGGCTCTTTAGGCTTACGGGCGGAAGGTCTGCATCATCCTAAAATTCACAATTATCCGGATGCTCTTTTTGCTCTTTGTCCCGAGCACGTGAAGACGATTGCCAGGGACGGGTGGTCGAAGGAGCAGGTCAGAGATCGTATGCAAGAGATAACAAGTCGTCCTGTACGAGAACTTTTGTCGTCTGACGAAGTCACTGTGGGTATAGATCCTAAAGCCTTACAGGGGTCGTCGGACGATGAATTGGATCGCTTGATACCGAAATTTGGCAGCAACGCAAATATTCATATCGTGGTGGCTGGGAGCGAAGCTGGTAAATTTTCTGCTATATTCGAGGGGTGGACGTCGAGAATTGGACTTGATTCGACTGTGACCAGCAGGAGAATTGAAAAATAGGACGCCCGTGAGAGGTAGTTACAGTATGGTCGAAGCATCAAAACCAGTGGTCATTATTGACCCGACAGACGAGCGAGAGCCAATCAAGAGGAGTTTAGCGAAACGTCCCGAGCATATTTCGGGAACACTCGGACTTCTTGATATATCGAAGCCACGCGGTGATAAATTCATCGACCGTCTAGAGCAACTCATCAATGAGCAGATGCCAGAAGTGACTGTTAAGCGATACATGAAACCGACTGTTTCTAAACCCGCTCCACATGATCTTCGCCAAAAGATTATGAATGAGTGTAATTTTGTAATTGAGGCAGTGGCTGACTGAGGAAGTTGTACAACGTGCAGTGTGCACGATGCAGTTTGGTTTGAAAGTAACAACATGCCTGCCGTGTTTGTAGCGACCGACGAGTTTGTTGACTCTGCAGTTGCACAATCCACATCGCTTGGATTGCCGGAAGTCCCTAGAGTCTATATTCCACATCCTATGCAGGATCAAACTGATGAAGAGATGTGGGCTAAAGCTGAGGAAGCACTGGATAAACTATTAGCAGCACTAGTTAGATGACCGTTTAAAATATTTTCGCTGTTACTCACGGCCTATTTTTATCTGTGCGATGAGCATAGTTCGGTTTCGTAGCGCCGGGAGCAAAGACTCAATTGTGGGGGGAACTCGATGGGTAAATTAGATGGCAAAGTTGCGATAGTTACTGGTGCAAGTCGAGGAATAGGTCAGACTATCGCCGAGCTATTTGCTCAAGAAGGTGCCAAAGTAATCTGTAGCGCACGTACTGTGGATGAGGGCGATCATCAACTTGAGGGTTCTATTAATCGGACAGTGGGTCTTATTCGTGAGAGTGGTGGGGTCGCTGAAGCCGTTGCTGCGAATGTGTCGGAACCCGATGACTGCTTGCAGCTTGTTGATGAGTCGAAAAAGATATTTGGACCAATAGATATATTAGTGAATAATGCTGCTTTAAATTACTACATTCCTATTAAAGATTATCCACTCAATAGGTGGCTTCGGGCATTTACCGTGAATGTGCATGCACCGTTCATGCTATCTCAGGCGGTACTTCCAGACATGATTGAAAGACAGTCCGGCGCTATCGTGAATATTTCATCGGGAGCGGCTATAGGTCCTGGTCGTGCACCTTATTCCGGCGACCCAGCGCGAGGTGGCGTTATGTACGGAGCAAGTAAGGCGGCACTTGAACGCTTCACACAGGGATTAGCAGAAGAAGTGTATGCAGATGGAATCAGTGTCACAGCCCTATCTCCATCTCAGGTGGTTCCGACTCCGGGAACCGTATATCACAAGTTGGTCGACGGATTAGAAGACCCCAGAGGAGAATCGCCCGACCTCATGGCCCGTGCAACATTACTTCTTGCCTCTGAACCAATTGACGTTATTTCTGGACGAGTCACCTATAGCCAGGAGATACTCCAAGAGTTTGGTTGGATTAATGACGGCCAGGGGCGTGGAATTGATTCGGATGGATCAGGGTACAGTCAGATATAAAGGCCAGCCTATGCTCTCAAGAAAAACATTTAAATCCACGGTACTTCTGGTAGGTATTTTCACCTTAGTTGCTTCTGCATTGGCGGCAAATATGTCTCTTGGTGTAGAAGTGGCATCAGCTGAAGACCCTATCTCTAAAAAAGAAAAGAACATCGAGAAACAGTTTCAACGGAAGGCTTTATTAGCCAAAATCAAACTGGCAGTCGCTGAAGGCAAACTCACTCAGGCTGAGGGGGATAAAAAACGACTGCAAATAATGCGAGGCCGAGGATTTGGATATTTCGTAAAATATTCTCTTCCGACTTTCGAAAAGAAACTTGCGGCAGCTGTGAAGGCAGGGAAATTGACTCAGGCTGAAGCTGATGTGAAGCTCCTTAGGCTGTCAAAACTCAAGCAGAAATGGGCAAACAAAAAGACCATTGGTCAATAAGCTGCACTCAAAGCTCTATTTGACCCAATCTACTGGGTATCCCTGCACGCCGAGTGATACCACCTCTGTGCCATCGCTGTTCATGACAAACATTTCTTCATCGAGGTAGCGGTCACTACTAAATACTATCTGTTTCCCGTCTGGAGACCAGATGGGGTCAAAGTCACCAGCAGGGTTCGAAGTGAGTTGTCGAACCTCAGTCCCATCGATTTTCATACTAAATATTTCATAGTCGCCATCTCGATCGCTGTAGAAAGCTAGATATTTGCCGTCTGGGGATAACACAGCCATGTCGTCCTCGTAGGAATTCGTGGTGAGCTGGCGTATTTTCGTTCCGTCTACATTCATGACGAATAATTCGGTATCTCCATCTCGGTCACTAGAAAAGAAGATAGTTTTTCCGTCATTCGACCAGGCGCAACCCCAATCCGTATCCCAGTCATTTACGGTGAGCTGGGTGACATTTGAGCCGTCGATATCCATGAGGAAAATTTCGTCGTCACCGTCACGATCGCTTATGAACATAATTTTGTCCCCTGAAGGTGAGACAAGTGGGAGCCAGTCGTTGGCATCGTTTGATGTCAGCTGAGAAATCTCAGTCCCATCACTTTTCATAATAAATATTTCCATGTCGTCACTGACCATGTTGTCGAATACTACTTTCGACCCATCCTTAGACCAATTCGCCGTGACTTTTTCACTTTGGTTGCTGGTGATTTGAATCACGTCAGTTCCGTCTGGATTCATTGTTGAAATTTCCGTTTGGCCTATAAAGGCTATTCTGCTTTCTCCGCCCGAGCAGGCGACTAAAAATAGCAAACTGCAAGAACCAATCGCATAAACTAGAAGTCGATTAATTAGAGTCATATTGTCTCCTCAAAGTGAGCCATCACTGGTAAATGGTCCGACAAGACAGCATAATCTCCTGATTCAGTAGTGTCACCAAACGGTCTGTTGGATAAAACTTCAAATTTCGTGATTTTTTCTGCCATGGATTTGCTTCCCCACATGTAATCGAGTCGGGCCATTGGGAGAGTGGACAGGAAAGTATGGCCATACTTATCTGCATTGTTTTTATCTGATAAGAATAAATCACGAAGATCAGTTGCGCTAAGTATTTGGTAATCCTCCAATTCAGGTCGATGATTGAGGTCTCCAACAAGCAGAAGATTGTTGTAATGCCCTACATCCTGAGTTACTGATTCCGCCAGTCGATGTAGCTCCTCTT
Source organism: uncultured bacterium (assembly GCA_964011795.1). Lineage (GTDB taxonomy): Bacteria > Chloroflexota > Dehalococcoidia > UBA2979 > UBA2979 > UBA2979. The sequence continues at coordinate 11,994 of CAXGQC010000041.1, forward strand.
TCCGCAGTCCAGTGTTTTCATCATGGAGATGAGCTGCATGAATTACTAAGTCTTCGCCCTTACTGGTTAGAAGAACTGTCCGGCTCCAGAATCGACTGAAGAGTTCTTGATGCTTCTTAAATCGGTACGTTTCCGAACTGCGGATTTGAAATTTGGTGAGTAGGCTTCCTGACCAGCC
>CAXGQC010000042.1:0-11595 GCA_964011795.1 uncultured bacterium
CTGGTACCCTCGGAGAGATTCGAACTCCCGACCCGCGGAGTAGAAGTCCGCTGCTCTGTCCCCTGAGCTACGAGGGCATCCTTAAAACACTATTTTACCCCCGAACTCTCTAATTTTCTGCAGTACCCGTGGAACACTCGCAACTATGACACTAATCTAACTATGGCGAAAAAAAAACATGCCGGAGTGAAATCAATGAGTAGCGACCGAGAGTCTCCTGATAAAGACATACCATTAGATGCCTTGAGCTGGCATCATGCTCGAAATCCTTTGATCGCACAGCGTCAGGAAAATCTCAAATCATTCGCTGGGCCATTAACAAACTTCATTCGAACGGAAACATCCAGTGCTATTGTCCTTTTTCTGGCTGCCGTATTTGCCATACTTTGGGCAAACTCGGCGTGGTCGGAGCATTACTTTGACCTGTTACATAGCCATATTCAGATAGATATCGGATTCTGGGAACTTGATGAAACGGTGCACTTCTGGGTAAATGACATCCTAATGGTCATTTTTTTCTTCCTCGTAGGGTTAGAAATTAAGCGAGAAATCGTAGCTGGTGAACTTGCGAATCCCAAGGCCGTGATGGTACCAATCGTCGCTGCGGTCGGTGGCATGGTCATTCCATCATTGGTTTATTTTTTATTCAATACAAGTGGTGAAGGTAGTAGCGGTTGGGGAATACCTGTCGCCACGGATATAGCCTTCGCACTTGGCGTCCTCACCCTTCTGGGATCCCGCGTTCCATTTGGCTTGCGCATCATGCTGCTTGCATTGGCTGTGGTTGACGACATTGGAGGTATTTTAATCATCGCGATCTTCTACACTGAAGAACTCCACTTCATACCGCTCATCGTCGCCGGAGCCACTCTGCTGATTGCATACGTCGCACAGCGTTTCGGAATTTGGTATATCCCTTTGTATATCGCGCTAGGAATTATTGGGTGGATTGCAACCCACGACGCAGGGATACATCCGACTGTCATCGGAGTGGCATTTGCATTGCTCACGCCTTGGCAGTCTTGGTACTCCAGAGACGGCTTTGAACAAAGTGCAGAAGAAGCAATTGATGAATATAAGGAGTCTGCTCATTCAGTTACTACTGACGAAAAAGAGGATAGTGCCCACAGTGGTGAAGTCGGTGCACTCGTGCACTTAGGTGACCATGTCCGGAAAGCATTGTCACCACTCGATAGGCTCGAACATGCTCTTCAACCCGTAGTTGCTTTTGCGATCGTCCCCATATTTGCTTTTGCAAATTCCGGGGTGGCTCTAAGCGGCGAAATTCTAGGTGATGCCCTTGTTTCCCCTATCACGTTGGGCGTAGGCCTTGGCCTTCTCATTGGAAAACCCATTGGAATATTGATATTCACCTGGATAGCAGTAAGATTTGGTGCAGCTCTCCCAACCGGGGTGAATTACGCCGGGGTTGTCGGAGTTGGCTTTCTTGGCGGAATTGGATTCACAGTCTCGCTATTAATAGCTGATCTATCGTTCCCTGATGCACAGCTAATCCTCGATCAAGGAAAAATAGGAATCATTGTCGCGTCACTATTAGCAGGACTATTTGGATACGTCATTCTGCGAATGGCCTACTCTAGAGCCGCGGCTGAGAAATAGTAAAGTGTTGATAAGAATGAATTTAAGGTCAGGATGAATTAATGGATTTTCAACTCAGTGAGGCACATACCCTCATTAAACATACCGCAGCACAAATTGCTAAAGACGTGATCGCTCCTCGAGCTGCTGAAGTTGATCGCACGGCTGAGTATCCTGAAGACTACTTCCAAGCCTTTCGTGATTCAGAATTACTCGGTATCACTCTACCTGAAATGGTCGGCGGATCAGACGCGGGAACTTTGGCTCTCGCAATAGCTGTCGAAGAAGTCGCGAAATATGACTGTAGTGCAGGCCTGATGCTGTTATTGTCATCTCTGTCGACCCACACCATAAAATTTTTTGGTACCGAACGACAACAAAAAGAATATATAGGTCCAATTGCAACGGGACAAATAAAGGGAGCCTTCTGTCTAACTGAACCTGACGCAGGGTCCGATGTTGCAAACCTGCAGGCCAGAGCAGTTCGTGATGGTGATGACTACGTCATCAGCGGGCAGAAAATTTATATCTCCGGCGGACCAGTGGCGGACCAAGTCGTAGTCTTTGCAAAAACTGATTATCCCGATCCTCGCTCGCTCAATGCTTTTGTCGTAGATACCTCTATGCCGGGTTTCGAGGTCACTTCAATAGACAGGAAGATGGGTGTCCGAGGACTTCCTACAGGAGTACTCACCTTCGATGACGTAAGAGTTCCTCGTGAGCGTCTCGTGGGAGAAACAGAAGGAATGGGCATGAAAGGCCCTCTTGCGACTCTCAATTCTCTAAGACCAGTGGTTGGAGCACGAGGAGTTGGGCTCGGTGAGGGAGCTCTGATGTATGCCCTCGACTATGCGCGTCAAAGACGAGCGTTTGGTAATCCACTCACCGATCTACAAGCGATTCAAATGAAGCTAGCAGATATGGCAATTGACATTGAGGCTGCGCGACTACTGGTGTATCAAGGATGTGAATTGGTTGACGCGGGGAAATTTGGGCCGAGCGACGGCCACATGTTAAGTGTTGCCAAGGCCTATGCCACTGAAATGGCAAACAGAGTGGCCAGTGAGGCGATTCAGATACTCGGTGGGCAAGGATATATGGAAGACCATCCACTTGAACGGCATTACCGAGACGCCAGACAACTTATGATTGTCGAAGGCACTAGCGAAATTCAACGGGTGATTATTTCAAAGGCACTGATCGACGGAAATTTGAACTATAACTAGATCAGAGCGCTAAGTATCTTTTGAGAAGGGTCTCAGTTGCTTTGGTGGTGCGTGAGCTGGCGTCCGCCATTGCCGCTTCACGCTCGCGAGAATTAGAGTGAGCTGTGACAAGTCCTTCGGCATCAGCCATGCTCGATGGCCTCTCTTCGACGATTCCTGCTACACCCAAGCATGGAGTATTCGCGTCGCTTGCAATAGACAGAACGTGAGAGACTGCCTTACCAAAACTCGTTTGTGCATCCAAAGAACCCTCGCCAGTAATTACCAAATCTGCTTCAGTTATTTGCTGTGAAAGGCCTACTGTATCAGCAATGAGTTCAGCTCCCGATTGAATAGTTGTATTAGGAATTGCGGCGATCAAACCACAGGGAAGTCCACCCCCAGCGCCGGTCCCATTGATATTCACCACGTCAATATCAAACGTTTTATGAATACGATCAGCAAATACGGTGAGGGAATCTTCAAGCGCAGGCGCCTGCCAGTCCTTGAGACCTTTTTGGGGACCAAAAATAGTGGTGGCTCCCGTCGGGCCGAGAAGCTGATTTAGTACATCAACAGCTATCCGAAGCCGAGCCGATTGTACGCGGGCATCACTAAGAGGAATGATTTGATCGAGTCTCACTAAATGTAATGGATGACTAGGGAGTTCAACCCCAGCCGGATCTAAGAGAGTCAAACCTAACGCCTGTGCGGCACCCGCACCGCCGTCGTTCGTGCAGGTACCCCCGACGCCCAAAATAATTTCCTCTATCCCCCGCCCGAGAGCATCCAATATCAATTCTCCGACTCCATATGATGTGGCGACCGTTGGATCCAAGCTATTCGGCGTTTCATCAGCGAGTGCCGTGACTGAAGCCTGCTCGATCACGGCAATGGAGGTGGAATCGTCTTTTTCTATGATTGAATACGTCGCTAAACGAGGCGAGCCGAAAGGGCCAGTCACCTGCTTCTGGATTACTTTCCCCTGCAGTGATTGACTAATAATACTTACAGTACCAGGTCCTCCGTCAGCCATCGGCTGTTCTATGACCGAGGCCATAGGGAGTAATTTTCTGACTGCTTGAGAAATAGCGTGGCATGCCTGATAGGCTGACAATGAACCTTTGAATTCCTGGGGGCATACGAGCACTGAACCGGGTACCGTACTCATTCGGGCATCACTCCGTAGAGCTCTGGCCAGAACAGTCGAATAATCGACCCGATAATTATTGCGGCAACCCAGGCAAACCCCACGATTCGCACGTACCGCACAACACCCTTCAGTCGACTTGGTTTATATAGAGATAGATAGAAAAGAAACAGGACAAGTACTCCAGAAGCTAAAAGTAATAACCGCATGTCAACCTTCGCTCCTCCCGCTCTAGTGCCTGCTGGCTCTACACTGAACTCTCTCATAAAAGTTTATAGCCAGAGGTGAAATATGAGTGAGTTTAACGGGAGAAAAGCTCTTGTCACAGGGGGCAGTCGGGGGATAGGCCGAGCCATCGTACGCCGCCTCGCGAGTGACGGTGCTGACGTGGTCATAAATTACAACAGTAACGAGTCTGCGGCGAACGAAATTGCGGCGGAGGTGCGTGGATTGGGTAGACATGCAGCAATAATTCAGGCGGATGTATCTGTTCAAAAGGAGGCCGAACGCCTAGCCAATGAGTCTATTGAAGCTCTTGGTTCGATTGATATTCTGGTAAATAACGCGGGTATCGGCGCAACAGCGGTGGGAAGACCCCATGTTGCTGAGGCAACCCCGGAAGATTTTGAACGACTGATGGCAGCGCACGCATTTGCTTCCCATGATCTCTGTCGTGTACTCGTGCCTCAAATGCGTGAAGCAGACCGAGGTGACATCGTCATGATTTCGTCGATTGCCGCTCAAAGTTTCGGCCCTACCGGCGGAACTTATGCCGCAGCCAAAGCTGCGATGGAAGCCCTGGCATTCAGCCTTGCTAAGGAAGAACGAGGCAATAATATTCACGTGAATATAGTCGCGCCGGGACTCATAGAAACAGATATGGCTGACATGATGGTCAAATTTCAAGGACGCGTGACAGACAGTATCGCTGAACTCGCAGATGAGTCTCCGTTCGGTCGACTCGGGAGCCCTGACGACATCGCTGGTGCTGTTGCGTTCCTTTGTTCGGCGAGAGCTTCGTATATTACCAATCAACGAATTACGGTTGCGGGAGGTTGATCTCTATGACTAATACATTAGACGGAAGAGCTGCATTTGTCTCAGGCGGCAGCAGAGGAATCGGTCGAGCCATCGCTATAGGGCTAGCGGCAGCGGGTGCAGATGTTGCTATCAATTATTCTCGCGACACGGCGGCCGCTGAGGACACTGTGAAAGAGATCGAGAAACTTGGACAAATCGGTAAAGCTTATCAGGGTAATGTCGATAACTTCAGTGAGTGTGAATCTATGACTTCAGCTGCTGTAGGTGATTTAGGCGAAATATCCATACTTGTGAATAACGCAGGAATAGCGAGTAGAGGCTCATCGGTGACTGACACTGATCCGAACGAAATTCGTAAAGTCATCGGAGTGCATGTGTTCGGAACTCATAATTTATGCCATCTATTGGTTCCTCAGATGAGGGGAACCGATAGGGGCGATGTGATAATGATCTCATCCGGGGCCACTGCAAGCCTGTCGGGCCGAGGGGCACCGTATAACATGGCCAAATCTGCTCAGGAAGCGATAGCGTTTACATTGGCAAAGGAAGAACGTCCACATGGCATTAGGGTGAATATTGTAGCTCCTGGCCTAGTGGAGACCGATATGGGTAAACGACTGGTGAGGGCTACACGGGGTGTGGAAGATATACGCGAACTTGATGAGAGCTCACCATTTAGCAGAGTTTGTCAGCCCGAAGATATTGCGGACGCTGTTACGTTCTTCTGTTCTCAGGATGGGTCTTATGTAACCGGTCAGCGACTTTACGTAAATGGTGGTGGATTTTAGAAAGGTTTCCCGTGTCAGAACAAAAACACCCATTATTCAATGGACTTAAGATAATTGAGTTTGGTAGGTTCGTCGCCGGACCCTATGCTGCTGAACTATTTGCCCATGGTGGGGCCGACGTTATCAAGGTTGAACCGACTGACGGTGATGCCACTCGGTTCAATCAGCCAATCTTTCCTGGAGAAGGAAGGCAATACATCATCAAAGCAAGGGGCAAACGAGGGTTTCCAGTCAACCTTGGTGATCCAAAGGGATTAGAAATTATTCAGAAAATAACTAGTGACTGCGACATATTGATATCCAACATGCGTCCCGGTTCCCTACAAAGGTACAAACTTGACTACGAAACCCTTTCTAAAACGAATCCCCGAATAATTGTTGGCGAGATCAGCGCTTTCGGGAAAAATGGTCCCTACGGTGGTCTGGCAGGGGCCGATTTTCAGGCGCAAGCTGCCTCAGGACTTCTACTATCAGCTGGCGCTTTTGATGGGGAAGAACCAAGATATGTAGATGCCTTTCTAACGGACTACATGGCGGGTACTCTTTTGGCTTTTGGCATCTCGTCCGCACTGTATAGCAGAGAAGTGACCGGCAAAGGGCAAGATGTATCAACCACACTCTATCAAGCAGGATTGGCATTACAGCATGGCACCGCCAACATTTTTGAAGCCGTTGATAGCTGGAAACATGAATTTGTTGACTGGGTAGACAGCGAGAAACCATCGGCACGGGAAGGTGCCAACCGCCGACGGAAACTAGGTGGAGGGACAGCAATAGCCGGTCTATATTTAACAGCCGACGACCGTTGGCTTGCGATCGGCTCCGGTCGCGCCGGAATGACAAAGCTATTACCGATGCTAGGGTTAGACGATCCACTTATTTCCGATCCGACCTGGGTCACGCCCGATGACCCCACTGAGTATTTTGCAAAATTAAGAGCCAAAATTAAAGTAGAAATCGCTAAACTTGCTAGTTCAGAATTGGTACCACGGCTCAAGGCCAGTGGAATACCTTATGCCATCGTGGAATATTTAGAAGAGGCTATGCAAGGTGAACAGGCCAACGATAATGGTTTCGTATATTCTGCTGATCATCCACTTGTCGGCCCCATGACAATGCCAGAAGCTCCGGTCTCATTCGGGAAAGACTCATATAAGGCAGATACTAAATCTCCTGGATTCGGAGAACATACGCAAGAAATTATGAAAGAGCTTGGTTACAGTGCGGCAGAAATCGACGACTTGATCAAGACGGGTGTTATAAGTGAAATACTGGACGACTCAGCACGAGGTAGTTAGTTCACTCATCTGAAAAATATAGGGTCTGGTATCCAGAGACGTCTATTGGACGGATCCTGGTGCAAGCGAATAACTGGTTCATGAGACTCCAGATGGGGCTTGAGTACTGGCAATCCGTCTCCAAGATCAATGGTGTCATCCATGTCTATCTCTTCGTCATCAGCATTGAGAAGATGCTGTAATTGCGTCTTATCACGGATGTCACCGGCGCGGTGATGACCACGCATGTCTTCCAAGCCAGGAATTGTCCGGAATCTCGCAAGTTCATCACCTCCGGCCCGTAACCCACAGGCCGCAAGAGCTCCAATACAGCCGTTTCTTTTTACCCCAAGACTGCGCATCGTCACATTTGCCTCAGTAGAAAAAGTTTGTGCCCAATCAGATCTCATCAGTTCCGTCTGTGTTCTTCGTCCGAATGCCAATATATGAGGCATATCTGAGTGCCGACTAAGCATAGCCAATCCTGGATCCGAATTCGAAGAAGCAGTAGATCTGATCTGTGAAACCAGCTCGTCCTCAAGATCCAACGCAGATCTGGTCGTCCACAATTTCACTGCATAGCAGCTGTTTGAAGAACCTGACTGAATCTTGTTGGACCCAAACAGAGGGTGTACGGTCAATCCCTCAAATAATCCCCACCCGTCCTCTGATAACTGTGTACTCATCGTCATTAATAAATCTTGGGTCGTTTGACTTTCTTCGTCGGTATTGTCAGACGTATCGTCCAAACCAATAACAAACCATTCAGTTATATCGCTGGTCACTACAAACTTCTCCTTCGACTTCCTTCAGGTGCAATAACTTCTCGACGGCCAGACCAAGTTAATCCTCTAGAATCGCCCTCCAGGATGAGGCGTCAAAACCACCGTCTAATTGAAGGACTTGCCCAGCAAACATCGGCGTCTGATCACTCGCTAACCACGCCACTACAGCAGCTACGTCTTCTGGAGCGATGTTTCGACCGGAAGGCACGTGTGGCCGCACTCTTTCACTTATCTCGTCTCTAATAGCGCGCTCTCCATCAGAACCTTCAACCCAACCTGATGAGACTCCGGCGACGCGGATTCCATGTTCAGCAAGCTCAACACCTAGATAACGAGTGAGCGACTCGAGTGCAGCTTTACTCGTGGCGACAGCACTATATCCTGCCATATATTTCCAGGCACCGGGTGAAAGTAAATTGATAATGGCACCAGAACCACGCGCCTGCATATGTGGAATCGCCATTTGACTCGCAAACCATGGACCAAATAAATTTACATCCATTGTCTTGTGCAAATGTTGTGTACGCTGTTCAGAAGCTGAACGGGGTCTTTCAAGTCCGCGGGCAGCGTTATTGACTAATACATCCAGAGGACCCTCACTGATACACGATTCCATCACTGTCTTCAGTTCCGACTCAACGCCAATATCTCCCTGAATTAACTGAACATCAACACCCCGTTCGCGGCACGCAGCAGCGGCTTCCTCTGCAATATCGGCAGAACGCGAATAGTTGATAGCTAAATGCATACCTTCAGTTGCGAGTCGCTCAGAAATAGCTCTCCCTATACCTCTGGAACCACCCAGAACTAGTGCTCGTCTGCCTTTCAGCTCAGGATATATCGGGCCGTCAGGGACTAGTGGGGCTGTTTTATTATTCTTTGACATAGGTGTAGTGTAGGTTGATTTACTCCGTCATTCACGAACTGCTACGTGTACCGCATGCTGTTTTCCCTGCTTAAGTTTGTCAGAAGAACCAAATATCCCATTAAGTGATCTCTTGACGAAGCCTCGCATACCGGCCAAACCCACTACATATAGTCTCCCACCCGGTCGTAAATGCAGAAAACAATCTGCAAAAAGAACCATAGTCAATTCATTTCCGATTTTTGCCGGAAGATTCATCGCAATAATATCGAAGGTTCGATCGCTCGAGAGTTTACTGAGGCCATTAGACAATAGTGTGGTGGCATTGGATATTTGATTACTTCGTATATTCTGATTGGAATATTCAATGGCTACGTAATCTTTATCAACCAACATGGTTTCGCCTGCAGGCGCCAAGGACGCTAGTGTCATGCCGATTGGTCCATACCCGCAACCAAGATCTAAACAATCAGCATCACTATCAAGCTCAATATTTTCCAGAAGAAGTCGAGTCCCTTCATCAATCGATTTCGGAGAGAAAAGCCCCAATGTGCTCTGAAATTTCAGATTGTGACCACGAAGCTCGGCATCAAAATAGATATCCTCTCTATACTTGGATATCTCACCACTCCAACTGGCATCACTTTCTTGCAATTCTACCTCCGGCAACGTGGCAACTACTTCAATAAATATCTTTGACTATTGTATCGAATTCTGTAACACGAGCTTTGCATTGCACGTGTATATCGGCTAAAGCAATTAGTGACTGCTTGAGGCTTAGACCGATACCTCCTGCAACCACATATGTACGACTCAACTGATCCTCACTAAGAGCCTTCAACTGAACATCTAAAGCTACTTTCGTTTGTTGGATCCAGGTGATCGACAGGCCAAGCGTGTTCATATATCGCGGTCTATTTGGGACCAACAAGTTATCCGAAATGATCGCCTTACTTGGATCTCTTAACTGCAGTCTGAATGCATCAATAATTGCTCCAACGTTCCATACCTCACCCAGCAGTGCACTGCGCTCTGTTCCAGGCCCATCCTCAGACATTTGATGAGGGATTACTATTTCGAGATCATCCTTGGAGAGATCCCCTAACGCGGAAACCAACTGCAGATGGCTGTCGTCCAATTGTTCAAGAGTCTGTGCTAGACAATTATGACAATCGCTACTTGAATTCATACGTACTTTCAGGATAATGGTATTCAAGCGAAAAGATTTTGGAAATATGAAAATGAATGCTGAAGACAAACTTAGGGGGCGTGTAGCACTGGTAACAGGGGCGGCAGGGCGTGGTATCGGACGTGCCACAGCATATGCCCTGGGCCTCGCTGGTGCCAGTGTTATTGTAAATACACGACGTTCGATTGCAGAAGCCGAAAACGTTGCGGCACAGTTAAGAGAATTAGGAAATACAGCCGTAGCAATTCAAGCTGATATCACGGATGAAAAAGAAGTAGATATGATGTTGGATTCTGCAGCCAACTCCATAGGTGTTCCGGACATCGTAGTGATAGGCCCTGGGGGAAGCTGGAACCCTACCCCGCTTGATCAAGTCGATTCTGATAAGTGGGAACAAAATATAGTGGCCGAAACTTCGTCCATGCTATTTATATGCAGAAAATTACTGCCCACAATGCAAATAAACCGTCTTGGAAACATCGTAGCCATAAGTGGATATGGAGCTAATGAATGGAATATATCACCAGACGAAGGACCCTATGACTACGCGCTCGGTAAAACAAATAGGGACTGGCTCATGAGGCAATTTGCTAAAACATACGCAAAATATGGCATAGCAATCAACACGGTGGCTCCTGGTCCAGTTCACCGGATATCAAATGAAGACGTACTCCCGGCTCTCCGTGACGGCATCTTTCCTGACCCAAATATGGAACGTCCTAACCAAGTTGATGTTGCTGAAGCAATTGTTTGGTTGTGTAGTCAACGCACTGTTACGGGGACTATCGTCAATTTACCGGGTCCAAATCCCGGGTCTGTGATTTAGAAAAGACTCGACCTCTAGCAACTTAGTGTCTATGATTTACTTAGTGACTCCCCGTCAGCACAAGATAGTTCTGACGAATCGAAAACAATCAGGATAATAAATGAATGTCATACAAACCGGGAGCAATAACCGGTGAACCGTGGTATTAGATGGATCAAATCCCGCTTAGGGACGGCATCTGCAAACGAAACTGCGTCCGATTCAAGGGATACACAAACTATTTCTGTGGAAAAACAGAAACGAGACAGGCCGTCTAAGTCAGGCCAAAATCAAACGGGCAATAATCCCCGAAGGCGAAGGAATTTTCGCCAGAATAAATCTGTGAATACAACAGATCAGAAAGATAAAAGAAATACAATGACAAACAGAAACTCAGGAACTATTGCTGAGAAAAAAAATAAGGCGTCAAAACCTGCGAGTCCTTCTAAGGACAAAAGAGCTCCCCGACAAACTCCACGAGCTGCGTCCGGTACCGGACAGAGACGTGTCGTCGAATATGATCACTACTCACGAAAGCGACGCGACCGTTCATTTGAATCACCGCTCCCAGAAGACTTAGCGTTCCGCCCGAGTGAGGAAGGTGGTGATTCAACATTATTACCTGAAGTACGACATCGCCCGAGAAGGATGAGGCCAACGGAAAGAGTGATTGAGAGTGGCCCGAGAACACTGGGAGGATGGACTAGTTCAAATGACAACTTTCCTTCTCCTTCAAGGCCAGTAACAAAAAAAGATTCCACGCAGAACAAACCTCACTTAAATTCAGTGCGATCAAGACAACAAACCAAGCCTGCTGATAGGTCGACAAAAGACAAAGATGAGAAGACAGAGCCAACTCCCGCAATCCAATATGAAAACGTCGAATCCACC
>CAXGQC010000043.1:0-11281 GCA_964011795.1 uncultured bacterium
TTGGCCACATCGGCCGGATCCGGAGCAGATCTTGCAGTCTTCACTGGGGTATATGACAGGTTCTCTACTTCTTCGGCGAAAACGTCGCCAGGTATCTCTACCACCGCTGGACGTGGTCGCCCGTTGCGCACCGCACTAAAGGCTCGGCGCATAGCATCAGGTACTGAAGAAGAAAGTGTCACCTGCTCAACTGACTTCGCGACATGTTGAAAATTTAGAAGACCACTGAAGTTCGGGGTCACATTTGTAAGACTTCTCGGATACCCCATTGGTATCACCACTATTGGAACTGACTCACCATACGCCTGAGCAACACCTCCAAAGGCATTCTCAGTCCCCGGACCATGTTGCATCACAAATACACCAATTTCGTTACCAGAATTGATACGACTGAAGGCATCAACCATGTGTATTCCGGTCCGCTCCTGACGAACAATAATCGTCCGAATGTCTGCCCGAGCAGCCGCTTCGATAATCGGGTTCACGGGATAACCTACGATGAACTCAACACCTTCTTTTTTCAAAATTTCTGCTATCGCGTCCGCAACTTGCACGTTAGATACCCCCTATATTCAATCGCACGTACTGAAGAGATACGCGCCTATTCCTGTAGCTTACTGAATTTATAATTTAGTTACATCTATCTAGGTAATTTTGGAAGTACGTCGTTAGTAAATCTGACGAAACTATCATGACTCAATGAAGCACATATAAGTGAATCGAGCCCGATTTCTTCTCTTAGTCTCAAAATTTCATCAAGTACTTTCTCTTTCGTACCATGGATCATCACCTTTTGAACATATCTATCGACTGGGTCCATCTCTTCGTCCGGCCGCGAAATATAGCTACCCAACATCCATTTCGCGCCTTGGCTGGCAATTTCCTCCGCCTCGGCATCAGTATCTGCGACCGCAATCAGCCGAGCAGTTGGAAGCACTCTATCCTCGGCAGGATGTCCGTACTCCCGCAGTGTGTCATAGAACAGTTCTCTTTTTTCTCCAATTTCTTCGTGGCTCGAGTGAGGATCCATCAGTATTGAATATCCGAGCTTTGCTGCCGCCTCAATCGAGTCTCGGGATGTTGCGGCCATCCACACCGGAGGATGTGGGTCCTGATATGGCTTAGGCAGTACCTCAACGTCATCAAAGTCCCAATATTTGCCATGATACGTGAGACGCTCGTTCTTCCATGCTTCAACTACAATCTGCACATTTTCTCGAAATCGCTCACCTCCGTTATCAGGGGTGATCCCAAATACTTCATACTCTTTTTTGTCGAAGCCACGTCCAGCTCCCCAATTGACTCGACCGCCAGAAAAGTGGTCAAGCAACGCAATTTCTTCCGCAATACGGAGTGGATGGTACATCGCCGCCAAAGTGACTCCCATACCAATTCGAATATTATTTGTGCGAGAAGCAGCTTGTACACCCATCATATGAACAGATGGACAAACCGAGTATGTCGAAAAATGATGCTCAGCGAGCCAGACACAATCAAAGCCCGATTGATCCATAATCTCGATCCGCTCCAGGGCTCGCTCATATACTTCAGGGAGTGGTACACGACGACCCGGCCAGGAGAAAAACTGCAGTGCGCCAATATCCATATTTACTTCCCCTCAATCTCTCGAGGAATATATCAGCTTACGTACCAATTTGCCGAAATTCAGACCTACGGCTTGACGAAAAACAATTGGAACTCCATCACACCGTAGTCCTCAATAGACACAACCGATCGCGATGATGGAGTATCAATCTCGTAGTCACTAAACAAAATATCAAGAGAACCAACCACCACCACAGTGTCATCTACTAGTTCACCGGCTATCTCTAAAGTAACGTCCCTCGTAACACCGTGCAGCGTTAATTCCCCGACCACGGAACGGACGACCGCCGCACCATCACTAAAGTCACTGACTTGAATAGGATCGGCAAGTCTGAAGGTTGCTGTTGGAAATTCATTAGTCTCTATTGCCTGCCTTCGTAGGGCTCGATCTCGATATTGATTATCGCTTTTCAGCTGGGTGAGGTCGGCACTTATGTCCACCTCAGTAATAGAATCACCGTCGAATTGCAGTTGGCCTTGCACCGATGAGGTGCGCCCCACAGCTGTAAACTCACCAGTGTTCACTAGAATTTCATTTACCCTATAACCAACGAATGATGGCTTGTCATTCGACAAAGTCCAGCTCCCGGTGAGAATTAGATCTGGCGTTATGTCCGCCGTAGCAGATTGTGTGGCTGTAGACGTATCCGGTGGTGTTGCTGTAGCTGTAGCTGTAGCCGTAGAGACACTCGTCGATGGAGAGATCGCTGCAACAGCCGCCTCGAGACTTACTTCTTCTTCAGGATCTGAGAACACGTATAAATAAAGAAATCCCGCGATTAATACACTGACAATGGCAAGCACGCCAATGAACAACAGTTTCCAGACCTTCGAAATACTCATACACCCACCCAATATGGAGTAAATACAACAATTTCTAAACTATCACCCTATCGAGTTAAAAAATATTTGTTAAGCTAGCCTGAGGTTCGTACAGGCCTGACTTGATATCTGGTCAAAGACAGGAGATCCGCAATTACTAATAATCGACAAATTACTATTGTGGGGGGCAAGGTCTGGGATGGTAATTCCAGTGGTCCTGAGCTCAAAGACATACATATCAGTGATGGGCTATTTACTGACACTCCATCCCCTGGCGCACACACGATCAGTGCGCAGGGACTCACTATTATCCCAGGTCTGATCGAAGCTCATGCGCATCTGTGCTTCAATGGAAAAGAAGACTGGCGGGCTGTCTACGACAACGATACGCCCTCAAGCATGCTCCTCAGGATGATCGACAACAGTCATAAAATGCTACGCGCGGGTATTACAACAGTCAGAGACCTAGGGGCGCCAACAGACCTGGCAATATCTCTGAGAGATTCAATAGATCAAGCCGTAGTGTCAGGGCCTTCGTTGATAGTGGCTGGAGCCCCTATCACTCCAACTGGTGGTCACTGCTACTTCATGGGTGGCGAGGCTGATGGCGAGCTAGGAGTACGGGTCGCAGTCCGAGAACGGGTGCGGTCAGGCGTTGATTGGATAAAAGTGATGGCGTCGGGTGGCAATATGACACCAGGAACGAATGTTGAACGAGCACAATATACTCAGCCGGAAATGCGAGCAATCGTTGAAGAGGCACATAGGCTTGGAGTGCGCGTTACGGCTCATGCTCATGGCGTAGAAGGAATTAGACATGCACTCGCTGGGGGAGTTGACATGCTTGAACATTGCTCCTTTCAGACACCTGATGGTAGCGAACCTGTACCCGAGGTAATTCAGGAAATTGCCGAAACTGGCACGATTGTCTCACCTACTATATTCGGATCTCTATGGGGACAGGAGAATACCCAACAGTACAAAAAAAGGGCAACCCTTACTCAGGACTTGATTGAGAGTGGCGCTCGTATGTTGATGTCCACAGACTGCGGCATCCCACACACTCCTCATGAGAATCTCAGCTATTCCTTAGAGATTATGCAGAATCTAAGTGGACTTGAGCCGTTGGAAGTACTGCAACTTTCCACAAGTCGAAGCGCGGAGCTTCTCGGCTTGCCAGACCGTGGTCGCATTGAGCCTGGCTTGCGAGCTGACCTCGTTGCACTGAGCTCAGATCCGACAGACAAGCTCAGTGCCTTAAGAGACATTGAATTCGTTGTTTGTGGTGGGGACCAAATTCCGACCTAGCTACCTGTCCCTGATTCGAACAAGGTCTCCTGAAAGATCCTCCAGTGATGCAGCCCCAGTTAGGGCCATGGTTCGAACGAGTCCTTCTTTGAGATGCTCCAAGACAAAATCCACCCCTCGCTCGCCCGCAGCACCCAAACCATAGAGATACGCACGACCAGCCATGCACGCGTCTGCTCCTAGCGATATAGCTTTCGCTATATCGCTACCCCTTCGTACCCCCCCATCGCATATGATCTCGATTTCACCACCAACAGCCTGTGCCACTGATTCCAGCAGCTCAAATGGCGCCGGCGCCCCGTCGAGCTGCCGGCCTCCATGGTTGGATAGTGCTATCGCCTCAAGATCCATTTCGGAGGCGATACGGGCGTCCTCCACTGTTTGAATCCCTTTGATGACAATCGGGCCTTTCCAAATAGACCTAAACCATTCAATGTCTGACCATGAAAGACTTGGATCAAATTGGGAATTAATATAACCAGCAAGTGAAACCGGATCTGAGCCATCACCAACTGACTTTCCACGGACATTTGCAAATGATATTGGCTCAGCGTTCACAAAGTCCCAGGTCCAGCCCGGATGTAGTATCCCATCCCATATGGTTCCTAGTCCTATTTTCGGCGGCAACGTAAAGCCCTGTCTCACGTCACGCTCTCGTCGTCCCAGGACAGCAGTATCAACCGTTATAGCAATTGCCTCGTAGTCCGACGCACTTGCTCGCTCAAGCATTTCCTTGACCAGTTCACGATCACGCCAAACGTATACTTGAAACCACTTCCTACCATTCGAAACCTCGGCAATGTCTTCGATCGACCGGGTCCCCAAAGTAGACAACGTGTATGGGATATTCGCACGCTCTGCAGCACGGGCCACAGCCAGTTCACCCTGGGAGTGAGCGATACGCCCAAAACCGGTTGGAGCCAATACAAGCGGAAACGACAGCGGCTTACCTAGTAGCGACGAGGCTACCGATATGTTACTTACGTCTCGGAATACCCGTGGTTTAAATTCGACCGAATTATACGCCTCACTATTACGCCTAAGTGTAACCTCGTCTTCCGCAGCTCCATCAATGTAGTCAAAAACCCCTCCGGGCAGCCTGCGCTTTGAAATATCTCGTAAATCAGAAACACTAGCCACACTCTGAAGGCGACGAGCAACAGGGTCTGTTTCAAATTTTCGGAATCGCAGAACAGATCTTAGAGTTGAAAAGAACTTCATCGGGCAGCCTGTCTTATTCGATAGATATATCTAATCTCACTCGGTTGTAACATGCACCTACTGACTCAGGCAAGTATATTCAAGGCGCTACAAGAATTCTAAAGAATGCTACATATCGTATTGTTCGAACCTCTTATTCCAGGCAATACCGGCAACATTATCCGGCTGTCAGCAAACGTCGGCGCCGAACTACATTTGATCCGGCCGCTCGGCTTTAATTTCGACGAATCTCATTTGCGACGGGCGTCATTAGACTACGCAGACCTTACGGTGATCACGGAACATGAAAATTTCGCAGCATATGTGCGATCCCATCACGACAGAAGGATATTCGCAGTCACCACTAAGGCCAGCCGTGTCTATGCTGAAGCTAAATTCTCAGAGAATGACTCTCTATTATTTGGACGGGAAGATACAGGGCTTCCTGACGAAATTATTAACGGTATACCCCCAGACCAGCGACTACTCATCCCCATGAGGCCGGCTAACAGAAGTCTCAATCTTTCTAATTCTGTTGCATTAATCGCGTATGAAGCTTGGAGACAGACGGACTTTCAAGGCCGAATGCCTTGAATTATCTCACCAGTTCATCAGCTCAACGCACTCGCCATCCTCTACCCGAATTACTCGAGACGCGATCTCCGTAACGAGCAGTTGATCATGGCTCGCACAAAGAATAGTGCCATCGTACTTCTTAAGTGCCTGAACAAGTTTTCGTCGCGTAGTTGCATCAAGGTGGTTCGTAGGCTCATCAAGTATCAGAACATTGGACGGTTGAATCAAAAATTTAGCAAGCGCGACTCTACTTTTCTCTCCCCCGGAAAGCACAGAAATTAATTTGAATACCTGATCACCCGTGAAAAGAAATTGTCCTAAGACCTTCCTGATCTCAGTTTCTGACTGACCCTGTGCAACAGATTTTACTTCTTCAATAACCGACAACTCACCCTTGAGTGCCTCATCTTGATGCTGGTCGTAGTACGCCGGTTCTGCTCTTTCAGCCCAACTCACTTGACCTTCGGTTGGTTCAAATTCGCCCCAAATTGCCCGCAAAAAAGTACTCTTACCACTCCCATTTGGTCCGACCAATAGTACTTTCTCGCCTCTCTCTACCAACAAATTTGCGTCAATGAGTACAGGCTCTTCTTCCCATATATGACCCAGATGCTCGACCGTGATAACTTCGCGTTCTACTCGTCCTGAAGACTCTAGCTGAAAAGAAACATCTTTCTCTTTGTCAGGTACCTTCGTCCTGACTCTCTTTGCGAGCGCCTTCTCACGAGAGGCTACGAGCGTGGCTTTTGTAGCCTTACTACGAAACCTCTCGATGAAGCGCTCTTGCCTCGAAATTTCACGATTTTCGCGATCTGCAGTTTTTTGTAGAAGGACAATATCTTTAGCTTTTTGTGATAAAAATTCTGAGTAATTGCCTGTATAACTCCGAATCTTGCCGTCACGTAGTTCTATTATTCGGGTCGAGACCAAATCCAAGAATTCACGATCATGTGTGACCAAAAGAAGCGATCCAGAAAACTGAGACAAATATTCTGACAGCCATATTTTTGCGCTGCTGTCTAGATGATTTGTCGGTTCATCAAGTAGTAGGTGATCAGGATTCCGTACCAGCACCTTTGCTAGTCCTATACGCATCTTCCAACCACCGGAAAAATCACCACAGGCCTTTTGTCGATCTTCCACCAAAAAACCCAAGCCATCTAATACACGGCCTATACGCTGTTCGATTCTGTACCCATCTAGTGATTCAAATTGGGAAAACAGAGAGGCTTGCCTATCGATCAATTCATCGATATCACCATTGCCGTCACTAATTTGATCTGCTATCTCGTCCAGCTGTTTTTGTACTGCAGTGACATCAGCAAAAGCCACCCACATCTCCTGCAGCAGCACTCGGTCACTTTCAAAAGGGACATCTTGCTGGAGATAACTCAGTGATCCATCGGTATGTCGGGCCAGACCGTCGTCAGGATCTCCCACACCGGCAATCAATTCAAGAAGTGTCGATTTCCCAGTGCCATTAGGTCCAACAAGTCCAACCTTCTCACCGTCACTTACAGTAAAGGAAACGTCCTCAAGGACCGACATCGGACCGAATGACTTAGTCAGTTGTTCAACAAGAATCACGATAAGACAATAGTAGTACGGGCATCCGCAACAGTAACCAACCGACCTGCAATTGCAAGAGGAACGCTCTTGAGCTGGCTGATCAACTCTGCAGTAGCGGTCGAACTAATCGACCAAAGCGCTCTGCTTCCTCATCATGTAAGTAGCCTGACAAGCAGAAGGATGTGCAGCCAGCGTCGATAAATTGCTGTAGCGTGTCCGCACATTGCTGTGGATCACCCACAACGGCTATGCCAGCGCCTGGTCGAAACCTAGTCAGACCAGTCCAAAGGTGAGGTGCTATCCACAGACCTTTTTCTGCTGCGAGCTCTTGAACTCGCTGATTCGCTTCGGACCCAGCCACACGGATTTTTAAAAGATCACGCCTCGCTTCGGGTATATGATGTATCAGGTCTTCGGCAGCTTGGAGAGCCTCCGCTTCGCTCTCTCGACAGATAATCTGTAAGCGCATGCCAAATTCAAGCTCAGTATCGCGGTCATGACGAGCAGCAAGACTTCGAAGTTCACTAATATTTTGAGCAATTTGTTCTGGCATGTCACCCCAAAACAAATGTACATCTGAGTGCTTAGCAGATAATTCCCATGCGGCCGCCGAGCCACCACCCAGATAAAAACGCGGCTGTCGCGAAGGTTTTGGATTGATGCTCGCGCCTTTGATCTGGTGGAAGTAGCCCTCGAAGTCTACGGGAGCCTCTTCGGCCCAAAGCAGTTTCATGATCGTCACCTCTTCATCCATAAGGGCGTAGCGCTCTTCTTTGGTATACGTGACACCCTCAGACTTGACCTCTTCGTCTGCCTGACCCGCGATCAAATTGACACAGATACGACCATCACTCATTCGATCAAATGCAGAGATCATTTTAGCTAACAAGACAGGGTTGATATAACCAGGCCTGGCGGCGATCAATGAAGATATTTTGCTTGTGCTTGCTGTGATAAATGCGCCGGTGATATAGGCTTCCCAGCACGCTCGGTCAACAGGGATAAGGATATAGTCGAACCCAGACTCCTCCGCTGTCTTGGCGACTTTACCGAGGTATTCTGGTGTGACGTCTACCGCTGCCTCAGGAACCCCATAGGCTCTAGTGTCTCCTGCCGTGGGTAAAAACCAACCAAATTCTAAAGGACTATCAGCCATGAGGTACCACCAGCGTCCAACATTCTCTGACCGCTATTGTAGTCATTAATCGCAAGCTGATCGCTCTAATTTTTTGGATTTGATTTTAAGATCGATAGCTAGTGGCAAAAGGTCAGGACAAGCAGTGCCACACTGATTCCCTCTACACCAAGAAGCTGAATCTCTTGTAATCACTGCTGTTTCAGGGAATATAAACGCACTAAACGCAATAAGACCGTAGTATGGGAATAGCTGTTCACTTTCTATTTATCAAGATAAGACTGAAAGGAATATTTTCATGCACATGATTAAACATCTGATCGCAATCGCCTATGGACTTCCTTTTGTGATTATCGGAATCGGCCATTTCCGAAACCCCGAATGGTTTGAACCCATCGTGCCTGATCTCCTGGGTGCTCCAAGATTTTGGGTTCTAGTGAGTGGAGTCTTTGAAATTCTCTTGGGGCTATTAATATTTTTTCCCCGCACCCGCCGGATCGCAAGTATCGGTTTCGTAGGGATGTTGTTCGCACTCTACTGGGCGAATATAAATATGTGGATCAATGATATTGAAGTTGGAGGTACTCGGCTCTCTCAAGGAGGGCATGTGCTTCGAGGATTTATTCAAATTCTTCTGATTGCCACTGCGGCGTGGATTGGTGGCCTTATTCCCATCGGGCGCGTGAGAAACAGATAAGTGATTGGACTATTTCTTACTTCTTCTGTAGCTGTCGCTCGAAACGTCTGCGTTCAGCCCGGGTAGCACCGGGAGCTGTCACATCGATCATGCCAATAGTGATCAATTCCGGGAGTGTTTTCAACACCACGGCGTTCATTGCTCCCTTATCGGCTACACCATGATCCGACTCAAATTGACCTATTATGTCGGACAAAATCGTTCCACCGTCTATTCGAGAAATTAAATCTGCCATGACAGCAGTTAATGGATAACCATGTGTCAGAGTGTCCTGTCCATCAACAACTAAATGGGAGACCTGTTTATATTCCTGACCTGACAAGATCGGCTTCTGCACCAATCGTATGTGGCTCGGCAAAGACGGAATACTCTCTAATAGCTCCTTGCCGCCGTCCTGCGTCAGGCGTTCAGTCGTATTCTTCCGTTCTTCAAGATAGGACTCCATGCGTTTGACATCGTTGAGTATTCCATCTGGAACTTCACCTCTCTCGATGACCGCGCGCTCATAGCCTTGTGGTGGTTGGCCACCGACCACCTTAACAAAAGCCTCCTTCGGCGTTTTTGAGTCATCGCCGAGGATCCTTCGAGCTTCCCAGAAATATGAATCCGCCGTTCTGTTTGTGCCGTAGAACAACTGGGCTGTCAGATGAAAATACTGATATTGCTTCTCATAGATGTCTCGATACGTCTGATCTGCCTGAGATCTCGACGAGGGATCTTTAAGAACTGTCTGAACGTAAGTCGATGCAAGTGATGCAGATCCAAGCGCAAGATGCACTCCGGACGAAAATAGTGGATCAACAAAGCAGGCGGCATCACCAACCAGAATATAACCATCCCCTGAAAATTGAGTCGACTTATAGGACCAATCCCTGACTACCTTCGACTCGCCAACAAGTTCAGCATTCTCCAGTAACTCACTTACGTGTGGAGCATCTTCAATTTGTTTTAACAAAAATCCATCTGAGCCCAATTCACGCAGTCGTTCGTGTGCCACATCCTTATCGACGACCGCGCCAACACTATCCATCCCAATATGCAGGGGAATTTTCCATAACCAACCATGTTCGAAGGCCTCAATAAATATATTTCCATCATTCGGGCTATCCAAGTGCCGAGCATTCTTGAAATATCCATAGACAGCTAGATTATTGAAGTGAGTATCCCATTCAAGCAACCCCAATTTACGACTTAACAGTGCCGCCTGCCCACTTGCGTCAACAATAAATCGAGCTGACACCTGTTTCTCTGAACCTTCATGAAGATAGACAGCACCAGTAGCCCGTTCATTCTCAAAGATAACATCAAGCACCTGAGCCTCTTCTATTACCTCCACCCCATGCTTACTGGCGTTCTTCAGGAGAATGTCGTCAAATTCTGAGCGCACCACCTGAAAAGAAGTCGGTCGCTGCCCTGGGTCATCAGCGAAATACCAACTCCATGGTTCGGGATCAGCTCCCCAAACTAAAGTCGCGCCATGCTTGGTCACGAAACCCGCACGCTCAATCTCAGGCATCACACCGATCTGTTCGAGAATAGGAATACTTGCCGGCAGAAGTGACTCACCAACGTGTTCCCGAGGAAATTTCTCTCGTTCGAGAATGACTACCTTATAACCCGCGTCAGACAGCATTGTCGCCGAAGCACTACCAGCGGGACCGCCGCCCAAGACTAGAATGTCGCAAGAATCAGTCATCCCGACTCCGTATCAAAAACTCAACTACCTGTCTTCCGACGCACTGGGTCAAGTCGCTCCGACAACACGTCACTCAGGAAGTTCAGGGACAATAATAATATAGCCATGAGAGCAACGGGCCCAAGCACATAATGAGGAGCAAACCTCATGTATCGACCACCATCCATCAGAAGTTGTCCTAGCGTCGCATCAGGTGGTTTGGTACCTAGACCTAGATAATTCAGTGCTGCCATGGTGAGTACAGATGCAACAACCGCAAGCGGAAGAGCAACAGCAAAAGCACCGAAGGTGTTTACAGAAACATGTCGCCAAAGTATGCGTTGCTCTGAAGCTCCCACGCCACGGGCCGCCTCCACATAATCACGTTCGCGCTCCCTAAGCACCTGCGCACGTGCCAAACGCGCCATACCAGACACATTGAAAATTGCTATCGCTGCACCCAGTGGAACGATTCCTCGTCCAAAGAAAGTACCGCTCATGATCGTAATAATCACAATTGCAATCAGTATGCCCGGAAAAGCCAATAGCGTATCCACGCCACGCATAATCAAAGTATCTGTCAAACCGCCACGCCAGCCAGCAATATAGCCAAGAGCGATCCCGGCGATCCAGCCAATTGTTACCGCCGCTAAACCAATGATTACAGTCCGGCCTAGTCCAGCAGCATTCCGAG
>CAXGQC010000044.1:0-10951 GCA_964011795.1 uncultured bacterium
AGGGAGTCAATGTTCTACCACTGCTGTCTAGCCAAGTATAGAAACCTCTGATCGTCACAGCTATACGTCGAATCGACGCTGGTGACACCCCCGATTCTTTCATTGCTCTTAGATACGCACGTACAGTCGGACGCCCTGCATCCTTACATGAAATCGAACGTCTATCCAAATACCTCAGAAACTTCGTAATATCGTTTCTGTAATTACGAACTGTATGACGTGATCTCAGCAAAAGAAGTTCAACATGGACCAGATAGTCGTCCAGATAATCTTTCCCAGTAAACGTTTCTTGACTCACGTCCCTCTCCGAACAATTTGGGCTAATAGTCAATTCCTGGCTGTGCCTTGATGCCAGACTGATAAGGGTGTTTAACCTCATTCATTTCAGTTACTGTGTCTGCAAATTCGATGAGTTCCTCACTTGCGTCACGACCAGTCAGGATCACATCAACATTTTTGGGTCGATTAGACAACACGTCAATCACAGCTTGGATTGATAGCCACTGATAATTTATCGGATAGGTAATTTCATCGAGAACAACAAGATCATATTCTTCAGATTCAATGACCGCACGAGCTTGCTCCCATGCTGATTCAGCGAGGGAACGATCGTGTTCGATATCTTCAGACAACCATGTGAAGCCGTCCCCCAAGGCCTCCATATCTATCCCCATCCTCTGGGCCGCAAGCGTTTCACCGTACTTCGAGTCTTTTTTCTTTATGAACTGTAACCAGGCAACTTTCCAGCCCCGGCCCCAAGCACGCATGCTAACGCCAAGTGCTGCCGTGGTTTTACCTTTTCCGTCCCCAGTCATAAGCAATACCAACGGATGATTTTTCGGGAACAGACCTTCCCATTGTGCGGTCGGCTGGTCAATCGGGCCCGACTTGATGATTTCTCGATCGTGAAGAGCCGATCTTCTAGAACCATCAATTTTTTCTTTCATTAGTTCATCATACCGTGGTTATCACTTTGCAAGCCAAACTATTTTATTCGGTTCAAGTTCGATCGCGATCCTCTGTCCAATTGCCCATTGCCCTATACCCACAGAATCAGGGCTAGTAACGACTGATAATTCGATTCCTGAAAATGCAAGCACGACGTTCATCCCCGCTGTGGTTGCCTCATATCTCACAATTACAGCTCGGCCATTCGGATCTCGCGTTGCATGAATCGCATGAGATGGTAGGGACACCGCCTGATATTCCTCAATATCTGAGGGAGGGAAAAATCGAAATGCCTTAACGAAGTCCTCTACCGGAAAAACGTTATGCCCGACTAGTGTGGCAACTGTAGAAGAATTAGGTTTGAGCAAAACTTCTCCGATGGTACCAAACTGAGTGATCACACCGTCCACCAATATTGCCAATTTAGAGGCAAGTACTGCAGCTTCACCAACATCATGAGTAACTATTATCGAAGCGGCTTTCGTCTCGTTTAGTGACTCACGAAGAGCCCTCGAGATACTAACCTTGTCCACCGGGTCAATGGCTCCGAAAGGTTCATCAAGAAACAAAAGTTTGGGGGCAAGTGAGAAAGACCTTGCTAGGCTAGCCCGCTGCATTTCACCACCGGATAACTGATGAGGCTTTTTTTTACTTATTTGGTCAGCACCTAGCCGCTCCAACCACAGATTGGACTCTCTAGCTGCAGCTTCTTTATCAAATCCTCTCAATCTCATTGCCAGCTTCACATTGTCTCCGATTGGTCTGTCAAGCAAGGTAGGATTTTGAAAAGAAATAGAAGCCATCCGCCTAAATTTCCGTCTATTTGTTCTGCTTACTCTCTGCCCGAAATACTCGATCAGTCCTTCTCTGGAGGGAATAAGAAGGGCTGCCGCTAACAAGAGGCTGGATTTGCCTGAGCCATTGGGTCCTATAACGGCAATGTTTTCATTCTCCAACACTTCTAGTTTAGGGAATGACAAAACCTTGCTGCCCGCTCTTTCGACGCAAATATTTGACATTCGTAGAGCGTATCTTTCTTCCATTACACCCTCTTGTTTGCCATACTCTGCACTAAAGTAAGAACGCTAGCTACGACAAACACCATTGAGAGCAGAACCACGCCATAGGCTATTGCTTCCTCAAATTGCCCTTTCCCAACCAAAAGGACCGTGGCCGTAGTCAATACGCGGGTTTCACCTGAAAGATTTCCCCCTACCATCATTGCTGCACCGACCTCTGAGATAACCGCTCCAAATCCGGCCATCAGAGCCACAACTAGGCTGAGACGAGCTTCATAGCCGAGGATTAAAACGGACCTATAGGGACTGGCCCCAAGTGAGCGAATTTGCAGAAGCAGTGACTCTGGAAGGGCCATAAGTGATCCTGCAGTGATAGCACTTACCAACGGGATGGCAATTATACATTGGCTGATGATCATTGCCACGGGGGTGTATATCAAGCCTAGCCCACCCAATGGGCCTGAACGCCACAAAAGTACCGCTACGATCAGTCCTGCGACTACTGGTGGCATCCCCATACCAGTATTCGCAAAGGCGACCACTGCTGATCTACCTCTAAAAGGAATCAATGCCATGGCGAAACCAATCGAAGCTCCAAGCAAAAAAGAAATGGCAGTAGAAATTGAGCATATGATTGCTGTTCGACCGGCAATTATCCAAACTTCGTCACTGCCTCCAAAAAGTATGCTGAAGAATTTCAAAAATACATCGTATATAAGATCCATTATTCACTCTGCCCGTCAGGGTTAGTCTTTGAAAGTATAAAATAGCGGCTCACCATATTGACTCACACCGAACCGAGAAATCTCTAACTGAATATCTTCACGAACCAAGAAATCTCTAAATTTCTTTGCACCCACCTCATTAATCTTATGCAGACCTGGGTTCACTATAATGAGACTATAAACATTTACCAGGTCCTCGTTCTGGTCCACATGTACTACCTGATCGGTCCCTCGATTAGTTGCCAGCCATGTACCTTTATCAGAAATCGAATAAGCACCCGTTTGCTGCGCGACCGTAAGAGTTGCACTCATACCTTGACCAGTTGAATAGTACCAATCACGATCGATCGGTGCTTTACTTCTGCCGCTACTTCGCCAGAGTGCCTGCTCCTTCTTATGGGTCCCGGAATCATCTCCACGACTCACGAATCGAGCTCCTTGCATTGCAATCTTCTCCAAAGCTTCATGTATCCCCAAGCCGTTGATATCAGCAGGATCATCTTTGGGTCCTACTAGCACAAACCAATTCTGCATTATTTTAGTTCTATCTAAACCATAACCCGATTCCATAAAATGCTTTTCGGCCTCCGGTGCGTGGACCAGGAGCAAATCGAGATCCCCTCGCTCAGCCATCTTAAGTGCAGCTCCAGTGCCAGCCGTGACTAACTTGACTTCGTAGTCAGTCTCTCCTTCAAATCGATCAATAAGCATATCCATGAGGCCAGTATTTTCCGTAGAGGTTGTAGTGCCAATCAGCAAGGTACTGGATTCAGAAGAACAACTCACCAAAACCGTCAGTAGTGAACAAAAAAATAGGTTAGTAATCAACTTCATATCATATCCAGATGGTAGTAATTGCTGTGGATTGATTCTAAGTATTAGAGTGTTTAAATACAGGAATTTTAAAGAATGAAACACAACACAAAAAACACGGACAGCAAATCAATAGTCCGGGTGAAAATCTGGGTCGAACATGATGGAAATATGATCATGAGTGACTATCTTGCTGATCTCTTAGTCAAAATTGATGAGACAAATTCCATCAAGAAAGCCGCTGAATTGCTCGACCTCCCCTACAGAACGGCACTAAAAAAAATACAAGAAATTGAAAATTCTGCGAATACTGAAATCGTCTCCACTCGGTCTGGTGGTGCAACGGGTGGAAAATCAAAGCTGACGGAATCCGGAAGAGAATTAATAAATAAATTCAACCAAATAAGTGACAAAGTTATGGAATCAGACGGAGAAATATTCGAGCCTAAGTCTGAGTGAGTGGCATATCTATCTTACACTTTGGACAGTCACGAACCTCCCAGGAGGGAATGTCTATGGAAAGAGCCGAAAAAAACGGCACCGGTAGTTCAACAGCTCCATCGGTACGATCTGCAAGAGCCGCAATTGCGACTGTCGTTCCCCCGGCCCTCTCCACGGCCTCAACTGTTTCAACAAGCGAGCCGCCAGTCGTGACAATATCATCCACCACCAGAACTTTTTCACCAGGCTCCAACTTGAAACCTCTCTGAAAAGACCTACCCCCCGACTCATCAGGTTCACAAAAAATCCCGCGCAAGCCCAGCTGTCGCGCAACTTCATACGCAAGTAACACTCCCCCAGTAGTAGGCCCGGCAACTGTTTTAGGTGAAAAATCTCTGCCAAAATCAGCCATTAATTTACATACCTGCTCCGTATACCTCGGCCATTGTAGAAGATTAAACTTTTCCAGATATCTATCACTGTGTCTACCAGAAGTTAACGCAAAATGTCCATCAAGAATCGCGTCTGATTCCTCAAAAATATCAATTACATTCATCACTAGTCCTCTCGCTGTCAGTTAGTCCGGTGGCTGACCAATCCTAGCTGGAGGCCAATAACGAAAAACGACCTTGCCAAGTATATTTTCCTCGGCCACCGGTCCGAATGTTCTGGAGTCATACGACGCTCCTCTATTGTCACCCAAAACATATACAAAACCATGAGGGATCTGAATCGGGCCCCAAGAATCATAGTTCTTTGCGAACGTATATGGCTCTGGCAAAGGATAGCCATCAACTAATACTTCACCATCCCGACTTTCCACAGATTGCCCCCCCAAAGCGACCACTCTTTTTATCAGATCATAGTCATTTCCGGACAGACTTGGGAACACCACCACATCTCCAGCACGAACTTCACTGGATAAGAGATCAATCTCCAAGAATGCGAGAATATTCGATTTGCTGGATGTCTCATATGCGAGTTTATTGACTACTAGGAAATCGTTGGGGGAAAATGTTTGAAGCATTGAATCGCCAGATACTACATAGTTTTGGACCACTAGACGAATGCCAACAAAAATCACTAAAGCCAAGACCAATAATTCACAGGTTTCAATGAGGATTCGCAGTATAGGTTTGAAGTGAACTCTGAATTCGCTGCTTGCCAACTCATTACTAGCCAAAAGATCTGAATCGCCTAAATACTCAGGTAACGGACATTCGTCGATATAACTTTCCGAATCCCTATCGTTTGGAGGCATGAATGTGAGGCCCCTATCGGTTAAAACGTAGTCTAGCAAAGGCAAATAGCCCACGTATAAGTCTAACGAGATTAAATGCTCGCCGAGGTAACGCTGCGAGTTCAGTCACCTTAGCTCGGAAGTCTCTGCTCACCACATACCCATGCCCTGGCGCACCGATATCTGAAGTCAGGTTGGAAAGTAGTCGAAGCGAAGCAAGATAAAGTGCATCGTCTTCGTTCGCCCTTCTCAAAGGTCTCGCGAGATATTTCTTATGCCCTATAACCAAATCACCTACGAAAGTCACATTATTTTTCTCTGCAATATAGATCACACTTCCTCGAGTGTGACCAGGCAAAGCAACAGCACGAATTCCGTTCACGGGCCGGGACACACTCCCGGAAGTTGAGGAAACTGGGATATCTATCAGAATTTCATTTATCACTAACTGACCGCCATCGCTAGTCTTGCAATCAGCCTCGCCAGCTACGACCGACGCATCAGGATATATTTGTTTCATTCGTTTCAAACCACCGCAATGGTCTCGATGGCGGTGAGTCAGCAATATATAACTAATCGGACCGAGTCGGTTGAGCTTGAGGATTTGGTCTATTTCGGCAGTCAACTCACTACTAACTCTAACGCCGGTGTCGACAATCGCTGTCCCCTCAGTCCCTAGGTCACAGAGATACACATTGCAACCTCGGACCGAGTCAAGTCGCCATGTACCTGGCAAAATGGAGTTAGGCATTTGCAACACTTTGAGACCGAATATCTTTAATCGCGGGCACCAAATTTGCCTGAGACACTTTTAAATTTCTATCGGAATCTACCGAGTCTCGTAGGATTCTTATCGTAGCAGATTGATCGGTCACTTCTTCATCACCTATAACGACAGCAACAAATGCCCCACTGTTATTGGCTGCTCGCATCAATGATTTCATTGATCTACCCCCAACACCAGCTTTGACAGATATCCCATGTTCTCTAAGCTCCATTGCAAGCTTTACTGCAGTATTATGCCCTTCGCTGCCAAGGGCGATAAAAAAAACGTCGGGTGGTATTACTTGCTGGTCAATTAGGCCCTTATCAAGCAGGTTAATTAGTATTCGCTCTATACCAGTTGCAAAGCCAACTCCAGGAGTACTCGGGCCTCCTAGTTCCTCTATCAATCCGTCATACCTGCCACCACCACCAAGTGTCGACTGTCCTGACGCACCAATTGGCTCGAATTCCCAAACTGTGTGCGTATAGTAGTCCAGACCTCGTACTATGGAGTGGTCTATGTCGTATGAAATTCCTAGAGCATCCAGATCACTAGTGACGCGATGGAAATGAGCCTCGTCCCCTTCCGATAAGAAATCAAGTATTTTTGGAGCGCCCTTAATGATCTCCTGATCGGTCATGTCCTTGCTATCGATGATACGCATTGGATTAGTCTTGAGTCTCCTTTGCGAATCCTCAGACAATTCGGCTTCGAATTCCCTCAGGTACTCTCCCAAAGCCAGCAAGAAATTGCTACGAGACGACTGAGTGCCTATGGAGTTAATACCCAGCCTGATGTCATCAAGACCGAGTGATTTGTAGAGCTTTGATTGCAAACTGATAACTTCCGCATCGAGTGATGGATCTTCGGACCCTATCGCCTCTATTCCAAATTGAGTGAGTTGCCTGTATCGTCCAGCTTGCGGGCGATCGTATCGAAAAAATGATCCGAAGTACCACAACCTGACTGGCTGAGGAAGAGATTTCATTCCGTGCTCGATATAAGCCCTACACACGCCTGCGGTATTCTCAGGACGGAGTGCGAGTTGTTCGCCACCCCTGTCATCGAACGTATACATCTCCTTTTGCACGAGATCTGAATCATCTCCTACTGTACGGGCAAATACTCCGATATCTTCAACGATTGGCGTGACTATTTCTCTATAGTCAAAGATGCGTGCTACTTCCCGGCAAGCATCGCGCACTTTATTCAAAGCTACTGATTCAGATGGGAGAATATCTCGCATTCCACGTGGCGCCTGCAATATATTTTTCTCCCTAGTATCTTTCTCAAATTTCGCGTCATCATCCATGATCAAATGCTAATACCTCACAAGCCAACACTCATCCTGATACAAAAGGTTATAGGGTGTATTGTAAACCGATAGGCTCCGGTCACGGGAAAGTAAAAAAGCTGATGAAGACCAAACGAATATGGGCCAAGCAGGTGGTCGACGACGACTTGGCGGTGTTCAAAGGGGAAAAAGAACCAAATCCTATCAAAGGGACAGCTCTGCTGTCTCAAGAAGTGGCCACCTATCTACCATCGGAAAAAATCAAGGTCCTACTAGACACTCTAGAATTCGCGCAAGATGCACATTCCGGACAGAAAAGACTAACTGGTGACGATTACATCACACACCCGATCGCCGTCACACGTATATTAGCTAACTTGAAAATGGACCTCGCCACCCTGCAAGCCGCACTGTTACACGACGTCGTCGAAGACTGCGACGTAACCCTGTTCACGATCGAAAAACATTTCGGGATTGAGGTGGCCCAGCTGGTAGATAGTGCCACAAAGGTCTCTGAAATACAAAGTCGTATCTCTGTCCCTAAATCTGAGCCTATCAACGCCGAATGGGAAACTGTGCGAAAGCTATTAACCGCCACCGCCGAAGATATTCGAGTCATAATTATGAAACTTGCAGATCGACTGCACAACATGGAAACCTTAGCTGTTCTACCTGAGGATCGCAGAATAGCTATGGCGCGTGAAACCCGAGATATTTATGCTCCACTGGCAGAAAGGCTCGGGACTTGGCGTCTACGGTGGAGACTCGAGGATTTGTCATTTCGTTGGCTAGAACCAACGCTTTATGATGACATTGCAAAGATTGTAGCTGCGCGTCGCGAGGAAAGAGAAATTTCTCTGGTCGAGCTTACGAATGCCGTAGCTGATGCCCTAGAGCTGGCTGAAATCAACTCAAAAGTATCCGGCCGTGTGAAAAATCTCTTTTCGATATATGAAAAACGAGTTCGATACGAATCTGAAGGCAGGAAATTTGACGAAATAAATGATCTCCTCGCGGTCCGTGTGGTCGTGGAGAATATATCTGATTGCTACGCGGTCTTGGGAGTAATTCACAGCAATTGGCAACCCGTTCCGGGAACGTTTGATGATTACATTGCCACTCCAAGAAGATCAGGTTACCGAAGTCTGCATACCTCAGTGGCCGAAGCTGAAACAGGCCCTTTCGAGGTCCAAATACGTACTAAAGAGATGGATGAATCAGCTGAGTTTGGCGTTGCAGCACATGCGGGTTACAAAGGGCTTCAGGATCCAAAACACGATGCTGACTGGTCATGGATCAGAAAGCTACTTAGTTTTCAGCCGGACGATATTGATAATGATTATGTGGAAGCTCTTAAAACTGACTTCCTGTCGGATCAAGTCTATGTTTCCACTCCAAAAGGCGAAGTATTGGAATTACCGGCTGGAGCTACTCCTCTCGATTTTGCTTATCGCATACACACTGATTTAGGACATACATGCTCGGGAGCTAGAGTAAACGGCCACATCGTGACGCTCAGTACTCAACTACAAAATGGGGACACTGTAGAAATCATTACAAATCGACAAAGAAATGGCCCGTCCAGGGATTGGATCGATTCAACCAAGGGATTTTTAAGTACATCCCACGCAAAGCAGAAAGTTAGGCAGTGGTTCAGACAGCAAAGTAGGGCTGAAAATAAGAATTATGGAGAAGATCTCTACGCAAGAGCAATGCGTAGGCTTGGATTAGAAGACGGGGATATCTCAGATGGGTTTCACCAAAACTTAGGTTATGTGTCGTTAGAAGATATGTTTGCTGCCTTAGGTGCCGGTACTCTATCCCAAGACCGACTGAACAATCGCCTGGCAAATTTAATTGACGCAAAACTTGAGACAGTACGATCCAGTGCTGTACCCATCCAGAACAATCGAGACAGAGTTAATGATGCAGGTATTCGTGTACTAGGAGCAACGGGCATCGCAGTAAATATAGCAAAATGTTGTGCGCCTCTTCCTGGAGATGTGATAGTGGGATATATAACCCATTCGAGAGGAGTGACTGTGCATCGGACCGGTTGCAGTAATCTCGCAAAAAGAGCAGATTCTACCAGACTAGTGGAGTGCGATTGGGTCATTTCTGATCAGGTATACGCAGCACAGGCGACTATCGAAGCTTGGGATAGAACGGCACTGATCAATGATTTAACGACAGTCCTTGCGGTCGCTGACCTGAATCTGATAGAGATAAACAGCGGTGTCCATCAAGATCGTAAAGTTTTGATATCGCTAACGATCGAGACCAAGGGTGGTGAGGAATTCAGTAACGTGCTATCAAAGCTAGAGCAGGTACGCGGGGTAATCGGAGTAAGACGGAAGAACTAGATTAATCGTTGACGTTCGAGCTGCCCTCGTTGGTCTGACGCTTTTGACACGGAACGCAGATACCACTGCGCCATTCCAGAAACAATTAAGAGAAGAAAAATTACAAAACCCGCAGTCACAAACAACGCACCAAACCAAAAGTCTCTGGGATAGATTTGGATCAGCCGATCTGTTTTGGGATCCAGCTGCCACAAGTCATTCGAAAAAAACATTTCGTGGAACTGCAAAAAAAATTGATCAAATAGCAATAGGCTAGAAACGCCTGCAAAGGCAAGAAAAATTAGACTCAACATCCCAGATATTCTTGTTTCTTGCATTATGTTCAGTAAAGACTCTTTTTTTTCGAACCGAAAAGAAATGCCCAGCCTGACAATGATCAAAAGAAACATAAACTCGTGTAATCTCCAAAGCTTATTCATCAATTCTCGGACATCCACCATATGGTCAATCTCTCTCTGATTAAAAATTTTTATCACTGACCCATCAGAAAGAGTTACTGACGGATCGAGCACCGGCCCAGACCGTCCAAGCAGGTAATTACTAGTCTCTTTGCCAATTACCATCAATTCTGTCGAATCTATTCCAGTCACTATTTCCGCATTGCTGATCGACAAGGCCATTTCGTAGGTGAATGGAGCGGCAACGATTCCTCGCACTACCGAGAGGACGAGAAAAACGGGTAAGCAAAACATAAAGACCAACGATACTAATCTCAGTACTATGTTCATACGCACAGTTTAATTCGGGAAAGAGACAACGATCGACATGACTACTAATCCAATCTCAATTGATAGACTTATCGAAGTTCTGGGAATCAGACTCACAGATCTGGCTATTTTCGATCCCACAGTGGGGAATATCGATCATAGTAGAGATATTACTGTCCTGAATTCGGAATTCACGCTTGCATCCGAACTAATCAATTTTAATTATGACCCTGCAAAGACTGTAAAAGCCGTAGATTCAGCTTGGAACAGCAGAGACTGCAAGATCAGTGAGTTGAGTTTTGATGACATCGCATGGTTTCTTCCATACCTCGAGGCAACAGAAAATACACGGTCCTTGGAGGCATTTCAAAAGGTAATACAGTATCTCTTTTCTCCAGAGGGTTGCCCTTGGGACAATGCGCAAACCGCTCAAAGTCTCAGGCACTACCTGATTGAAGAAACATACGAACTAGTGGATGCTATTGATCATGAAAACGAGGCCGAAATCATGGAAGAGATAGGAGATCTGCTAGCTCATATGTTTATGCAAACGGCCATCGCCGAAAAAAATGGACATTTTACGATTCATGATGTCGTACAGTCGGCAAACCAGAAATATGTCCGCAGGCATCCTC
>CAXGQC010000045.1:0-10830 GCA_964011795.1 uncultured bacterium
TCCAAACATTTCTGCAAAAGCCATCAACCCGATCAACGCTAGGACTACTTTGTTCTTCTTCATCATCAACACACCTTCGACCAAATCAGAAACAAATGAGCTCCGTGTTTGAGTCTTCCGAACCTGTGGATTAATCGAGGAGAAATAAGCAGCGGCTACAACTAGAGGGAACGCCCCAATCACAAAAATCCACTGGTGAGGAATTGTAGCCAACAGAAGTCCCCCACTAATCGCACCGCCAGCCCCGACAAGTCGCTGCCCTAAAGACGTGATCGTTATGCCTCGTGACAAGCGATCCTCACCGACCACATCAATAGCAAGTGGTTGAATAACGGCCATCTGCAGTGTTGTACTCGTGCCACTAATCAGTGCTAAGACAAATAAAGGAAAAACAGAAGATTCATCGACAAAAAACACCCCTGCGACTACCAACATAGATATTGCCCGGACGAGTGCATTTATAGACAGGGTCCGATGACGAGCATACCGATCAGAAATAACACCCAAAACAGGACCAAGTATTAAGTTCGGACTGAATCGAATAGCCCACGCAAGTCCAGTGAGAAAAGGAGAGCCTGTTATCTCCAGGACCAGCCAACCAACAATAGTCCGTTCGAGCCATTGTCCCATTGCAAAAAAAACTGCCGCCGTCCACAAACGGCGGTATGAAGCAATCTTAAAAACATCAAACGTGTCGGCAGGGAACAGGCGGGGCAAGATAATTCTGGCTCAATCGTCTTAAAATACAATTACCGGCCACGAAACTCTGGTGTGCGTTTCTCACGAAATGCCGAAATACCTTCAGCGACATCTTCAGATGCAGACGCTCGTGCCTGTTGAAATTCCTCGGCGATCAACTGAGTACCATACTCCTCCGTTAGCCCTGTGTAGACCTGATCTTTAATAAGTCCGTACGCCACTGTTGGTCCCTTGGCCCATTTCTGGGCCAACCCGAGGGCTTCTTCTAACACCTTCTCGTCAGCTACTACTAAATCTGCTAAACCAGTCTGAAGTGCTTCATCAGAGTAAATACGAGACGCATCCCACAGCCATCTCAACGCTTTTGCCGGACCTACCAATCGCGGAAGCATCCAACTAACTCCATTGTCAGCAGCGAGCCCACGATCGGTAAAAGCGGGATAAAAATAACTCCCCTCACCCATCACCCGTATATCGCAAGCCAGAGCAATTCCAAAACCGCCACCCACAGCCGGGCCATTAACAGCAGCAATAACAGGTACTGGCAATTTATGAAACAATTCCAGCCACCCAAATCTGGGAGCTGGTCGCGACGGGAGAATGTCTTCACCGGACAATTTACTGCCAGAGCTCAAATCCGCCCCCGAACAGAAAGCCCTGCCTTCTCCAGTCACTACCACCGCGCGTATTTCAGCGTTATCACGAACACTTAGCAGAAGATCTCGAAACAAGATCTTCATCTCATCCGTAAGAGCGTTGAGACGCTCAGGCCGGTTCATTGTAATAACCAGCGTGGAATCAAGTATCTCGCTCTTCAGCATTAAAGATGGAGTCTGGTTCGAGGCCATATCTGGATTATAGCGAAATCACCTGATCTGGAGCAGCGGGTCCTAAAGCAGCATATAAATCGGGGAAACAGCCCACGGCAACACCTTCGACCACACCACTCGGCTGGGCGTTCCCAGCTTCACCAGTCGCAAGGCCTCTCTGCAGCGCACATTGATCACACATCATTAGGAGCATTCCTTTTTCTTTAGCAATCTTGGCTAAACGTTCGCCTTTCGGGTCACCTTCCCTCAACATAAACGCGTTGTCGTCGAAGAAAAATATTCCGAGCACGTCTACTCCGTGTCGATCTTCCTCTAACTGAGGCAGAATCATATCCCCTACTTTGTAATTGGCAGCATTAGGGGTGTTCAAAATATAAGCAACTTTCACAGCAATATCCCTTTCTTATGAGTTAATTAGTTTCTCTGACGAAGGTACCTATAAGTCGACCAACGTTCAATCACGCGAACTGCCAATAAAAAACAGACTCGCCGCCAATATGACAAAACCACAGACTAATGTCCCAAAAGCACTCGATGTCCGGATTACAGGTTTTGAGTCGTGGAATTCTTGTCGACTAACAAAGGTCTCAGTGGATATCTCTTCGCCATGTGAATAGGGACTGTCAGTACTTGGAGGTCCAATAAATCGATATAAAATCAGGGCGGTGATAAAGGACATCACAGCAGCAACAATCAACAAGTAAAAAATGTCTACCATACGCGAACGATATCAGATCAACGAGTATATGAAACGAATGTTGAATAACCTTCAAGGAGTTGTGGTATCTCTTCGCAACAAACAATTGAGGGGTTGTTAGAGCGCGACAAGTGACTTCGAAAAGTACCGGATAACCGTTCAACTCCTTGAAGGATTTTACGCTGGCTGTAGCCAACATTAAACATAACTTACTCAATCAAGAAAATACGATCTGTTAGATACCTAGCACACCAAATAGAATGCTCTTCGGCGACCAACGTGGACCTGGTCTGTTGCCGGGTGTAATCGACGCAGCACTTCTTGAGTCGTTCACATTAGCGATATTTCATGCATCCAGAATAGTGTGATAGCACAGTGGACAGTCTAGAAATCCATTCATACCCACAATCTAGCTTATCCTGCACGGAGTCGACTGATTAAGAAAGTTAAATTCAAGTAAAGGGTTTAAAGATGCGGAACGCCGGCTTGGCTGCCTCATTAGTATGCGTTGTAATAGTGATAGTCGGTTTATTACTTGCTATTGCTGGCAGCGATGACGGATATGTTCCTAATAATTCTCCTCGAGGCATTCCACTTTTTGCATTGACTGCAATACTGATTTTCGGTATCCAGTGGATTCTCTTTGTGCCGGCGTATATTTTTCAAACTGAGAAATTTTTCGACCTGACCGGCGGTGTGACGTACGTCATCGCAATGATTTTCACCGTCGCACTAGCAGAAAATATGACTTTGGTCGGATATATATTGGCCCTGATGATCATCGTTTGGGCACTCAGGCTCTCGTCATTCCTTTTTTTACGAATTCGGCGCGACGGTTTTGACAAAAGATTCACCACAATCAAACCAAGTATGAGTCGATTCTTTATGACATGGAATCTACAAGGTCTGTGGGTCCTCTCGTGCTCGTCGCCTGCTCTTGCTGCAATTGCTGCGGATAGTGGGGAGCTTGAGATCACTCCGTACGCGGTCATTGGGGCGCTGATTTGGGGAATTGGATTCGTCCTTGAGATACTTGCCGACGGCCAGAAAAAAAGATTTCGTGCCGACCCAGCTAACGAGGGTAAATTCATCACTTCAGGACTTTGGGCATGGTCGCGTCATCCCAACTACTTAGGAGAGATCCTTCTGTGGACAGGGATTCTAATCATGGTGATACCAGAACTTATCGGATGGCAATACATAACTGCATTGTCAGTGCCTTACACAATCTTCATGCTGACAAAGGTCTCAGGTATAAGAATGCTAGACGAACACGGTGATGCGAAGTGGGGAAGTGATAAAAAATATATCTGGTATCAAAAAAACACCCCTGCATTAATTCTGCGGCCACCCAAATCGATGGAAGATGACCTTTTGTAGTCGACTGATATGGAAACCAATCCTCCAACAGTTTCGCCCTCTAGTTATGCCCACAAATGGAGATCATTTTTCCCCATAGGTCTGTCCCTATTCACCAACGTACTCAGTATGACTATGGTGTTTGTCGCTCTTTCGGCTATTGCTGAAGATTTTGAAATCACTCTTAAATTAGTCTCTTGGGTAGTGATAATTGAATCACTCGTATTGAGCGCATTGATCATGCCAATGGGTCGCGTTGGTGATATGTTCGGCTGGAAACGTATACACGTGATCGGTCTCCTATTATTCGGTCTAGGGGCCCTTAGCACAGGCTTAGCGCCATCATTTATGTTACTGATAGGTGCTCGCTTAATTATGGCTGTAGGCGGTGCGATGATTCAGTCTACACAGACCGCACTAGCGATAGCTTCTTTCCCTCCGGAGGAGCAAGGAACAGCTATAGGAAGTCAGAGTACGGCGGTCGCAATCGGTGGTTGCTGTGGGCCTATCGTTGCCGGACTTACTTTGCAGGTACTCCCGTGGGAAGCTATGTTCTTTATGCTTGTGCCCTTGAGTCTATTGACTGCCCTGTCGGCAATGATATTCATAGACACTTCTGTCCTAGCCCTTCGGCAATCAACACTCGTACAAAAATTCGACTGGGGTGGTGCAGTATTATCAGCCTTGGCTGTGACGGTCCTTGTGACGCTCATTAACAACCCCATCGACTTATCGATTACATCCGGACTATTTGTCGGAGCAGCAGCTACGGTCGTGGTATTACTGGTGCTTTTTTGTTTCTGGGAACTAAGAGCGTCATCACCGATGCTCGATCTTCGGATGTTCAATAACCTGAATTTCGCTACTTCGGTCGCCGCGAGAGGGATTGGATTTATGGCCTCGACGACGGTGCAATTACTGCCACCGATACTACTTATCAGCGTCAGAGGTATGTCTTCCGGGGTCGCGGGATTTGTACTCGTTCTGAATTTCCTAGGCATGGCTATTGCCTCTACAACTGCTGGCCGCCTATCCGATAAATTCAATCCCAAACCGTTCGCTGTGTTTGGATTCGTTTTATTGATAATTAGTACTATCTGGATGTCATTCGGCGACGCAAAACTCCCACTCTGGTTTCTTATGGGAGCTCTGATGTTGAACGGATTGGCGCTCGGCTTCTGGAATGTTCCGAACCAAGGACTCCTCATGGGAGCTCTCCCCAGTGCACGACTTGGAGT
The DNA here is from genome assembly GCA_964011795.1 of uncultured bacterium. Taxonomy (GTDB): domain Bacteria; phylum Chloroflexota; class Dehalococcoidia; order UBA2979; family UBA2979; genus UBA2979. The sequence continues at coordinate 4,824 of CAXGQC010000045.1, forward strand.
GGGAGGCGCTTTTAGTAATCTGACAAGAAACGTGGGTAATGTGACTGGACAAGCCGTCATTACCGCCATAGTTGTTGCCGCCATGTCAAGCAAAGGGTTCGATATCCCTTTGAATGAAATCGCGGACACACCTGGATCTGGTGAGGCATTTATACAGGGATGGAAATATGCGTTCTGGCTGGCCTCTGCTCTAGCTCTAGCCGGTCTGCTCGTTACTTTATTCACCAGAACTACCAGGCGGGAAAAGTCAGTATCGGAAGACAAACACCAAACGGTACAAAACTTGATTCAGGACGAAGTCGAGAGTCGTAACGGCAACGGTGAGCAAGCTCCGATCATGTCGGGATCGACTCCGGCTACCAAGACAATTGTTATGAGCTTTCCCATCATGATTCTTGCGGTGATCTTCATGGACTGGATCTGGAGAAAAAAACATCCTGACAAAACTGACTACTGATCATGTAAGAATTGTTTTAAGAGACAGATGCCCAACCAAAATAAGAAGGAGAGCAAATGGAACGGCCCAGCGGGACTTACGGCGCATCGAAAGCCAGACTGTTGCACCGATTAGTAGTGGAATAAATGTAATCGCGTATGATTCAATTGGTGTAATCATATTAGTCCTTTCACAAGAGTGTATGACACTCTATAGGAAGGCAATGATAGGATTCCTCAGTACGAATGGGAGATTCAAGATGTTGTTCTTAGTTATTAGTACGCCGCATCCAACACGCCCGTCTGAAGTCAGAGAATACAGAAAGCAGTACTGGGATTGGGCACAAAAACAACTAGATAGTGGACACATGCAGTCCGTCTATGCCAGAACCGGCAGAGGTGGAGTTGGAATATTTGACGTTGATTCAAATGAAGAGCTCCACTCCTTACTAAATGAGTGGGCAGAAATAATACCGGCTGAGTTTGAAATCTATCCGATGCTCAATCCTGAAGCTATAAAGTCATACCTCAATCAGTAGTCGTGCCTCCCCTGGTCCAACTCCCTAAACTGAGTGATGTTGCCAATGAAATAGCCTCGACCATGCTCACAGCCTGAGCCTTGTTCTTACCGGCTATGTCGAACGCTGTCCCATGATCAACCGATGTCCGGATAAACGGAATACCTAGATTTACCGTGATACTGTTTTCAAAACCATACACTTTGATAGGTATGTGCCCTTGATCGTGATACATAACCAACACTACGTCATAGAGACCATCAATTGCCTGATTAAACACTGTATCTGCTGGTACAGGGCCAATAGCGTTAATTCCTAGTGTTTTGGCGCGGTCAATGGCTGGAGTGATCTCGTCGTCTTCGGTCGTACCTATCAGTCCTCCATCACTTGCATGAGGGTTTAACGCAGCCACACCTATCCGCGGAGATGTAAAACCCCACTTCAGAAAATATTGCTGTGTCAGTTCTAACGCGCGTAGAACATTCGCCTCTGTAACGTAGTCAGCCGCCTGTGAAACGGATAAATGAGTAGACAGATGCATACAGCGTAAATCACCGCTCACCAGCATCGTTGCCACGTATTCGGCCTGAGTGATTCTCTGGAATACTTCCTGATGACCCTTGTCCGCAAACCCAGCCAGGCGCCAAGCTTCTTTATTCACTGGGGCCGTAGAAATTGCGTCCACTTGTCCGGCTAGGGCTAACTGCGTAGCTGTCTCAACCCATTCGTGTGATGCACGAGCCGATTCCTCCGAGATTATACCCATAGGGAAACTCATATCAGTGGACGGCGTACTCTCAAGAACTGAAATGCACCCCGGATCGCTTTCGTCTTCGGGAATATTGGTTACCGAACATGTAGCCACATCAAGTCCAACCTGCTCAATTGCCTGTCTCACAGGTTCGACCGCACCAATGACAAACACATTAGCAGACTCATGTACCTCAGCATTTGCCAGAGCTTTGACGACAACCTCTGGACCTACACCCGACGGGTCACCAAGTGTCACAGCTATTAATGGTTTCTTTGGCATCAATCTCTCCTATTCCAACTCAGAAGCAGTATGCTCTGACTCGGCCAAAATTTCCTCAAACTGTCTTTCTTCACCTGTAGCTGTTTTATAGGCTGAATCAAAATTCCTCACATAATTGATAATCGTGGCGCATATGTCACAATCAAATTCAGCATGGAGAAGTTCTGTCCTGTCATACTCAAGTTCCCATAATAAATGGTTCTGGAGCAGTTCTATACGCCGCCTGTCTCGGGCACCATTGATACTGAAGGCAGCCGGAGAGTCTGTCATAGATAAATTCCAATCCATCGAACTAGGCCATTTTGTATGTAGGTTACTTCCTAGAGTATTCGTGGGCTAGGATTTTATGTGGTAGAAATTTGCCGAGTTGTCTCTGGAGTCTGCAAGTCTTGACGAATTCAATTACAAAACTCAGGCTCCGTACTCTGTTGCCATACTATCTGACGCTATTTGTTCTTACATCTGGACTCGGAAATGTGATGGCGCTGATAGCTGAATTTCAGAATCAACTCGGCTTCACCAGTATGCAAATTGGGTTCATTATTGCCCTGGGTTTCTTCGGCTCAGGATTCGCGAGTATCATTCTCGGGCCATACGCCGATCGAGGGAAATCACCCCTTCTGCTACGGGCCGGACTGGTCATGGGAGTTATATCCCTACTAATTCTCGCGGTCGGAACTGAATTATGGCAATTCATGGTCGCTCGGACCATATATGGATTAGCTCTTGGCACTGCAGCACCAGCAGTGAAGCGATCCATTATTTTGATGGACCCGGACAACTTCGGAAGGAATCTTGGCCGATTAGGAGCTGTGGATGTGGCCGGATTTGCCATAGGACCTTTGGTTGCAGCAATCTGCACAGCACTAGGTGATTTTCAAACAGCATTCTGGGTCACAGCGATCATGCTGCTTCTAGTCATCCCAACCGTTTGGCGAGCGAAGCCAGATCCGGGTAGACAGGATGCTGCAGGGAGACTCTCATTCTCTTTGTTGCGCTCAAAACAGCTAATCGGAGCGTTTTTCTTCGTGGCCGGATATTGGATATGGATTGCTGCCTTCGAACCAGTGTGGGTGATGGAAATGAATGTCCGCGGAGCGAGTCAGTGGCAGATCGGACTGGCACTCTCCGTAGTAGTGATCCCAATTGCGGTCTTAGCCCCATTTGGGGGCTCTCTGGCTCAGAAGTATGGGCCTAGATTATGGTCGTGTTTATGCTTACTCAGTTGTGCCGCTTTCTGTATTCTTTTCGGTGTGGTTGAAGGATTAATGGCACTCATTGTTGTAACGCTGATCAGTTCTTGTTTCGAAGGTTTGGGTTTCGCGTCCACCACCATTTTTGTGTCTGAATCCACTCCCGAGGATCGCCAGGCGGCAGCACAAGGACTCTCGACGGCCATACAGGTAGTAGCAGCGGGGCTAGCAACACTTGGTGCGACCGCAATCTATCAAATAACTAATGACACCGTCACTTGGTTCGTTGTTTCTGGGACGATTCTAGTTTGCCTTGCAACCGGGTGGCTGCTAACTCGCGGCAACCTGAGTAGACGATCGCTCCAAGACTAAGAGTACTTAATCTATTTTCTGTTTCGCAGAAATACAAAGGCCATAATAAAAAGTATTGGTAGACCAAATAACCAATAGCGTAGGCTCGTCTCTTGCGTTCGTTCCTGCCGGACGTGCTGATCCCTTGGAGCGTCACTCCAGTTCTCGCTAGGAGCATCTATGAGTTTTGCTGTTGGACGTGAAGAGGGTGCCAATCTGGATGGTCGACTCGTTGCTATGGGTGCTACGACGTCATCTAAACCATCTTCTAGGTCAAGCGTTCGTGCCTTCACACCAATCCGCGCAGCCTGAGTTCTTGTTGCCAAAACCAGACTGATAAGAGCAAAAACCGACACTAATCCATAGGCAACTTTCGTTCCTCGTAGAAAAGATTCCCCAGCAAGGAAATTATCGCCTACCTCACTCAAAGGGACATCAAATCCACTGTTGACCATCACGATCGCCACCACAGAGGCCGATAATGCCTGCCCGACCACATTACCTAGATTTCGCGTCAGATTAGTGAATGCACCAATTATGCCCAATTCAGAGTCCGACACAGAACCAAGAATCACCGCATTATTGGGTACATTCCAGAGACCCATTGAAAGTCCGTTTATAAAAAGTATCAACCCGAGAATTGTGAGCGATGTCTCCCTCCCTACCCAGAGCATTGCCATCGAAGAAACAAAAGCTAAGAAAAAACCGGCTACCGCAAATGGTCTCGGACCGAACCTGTCGGTCAGTCGACCCGCGGCCTGCGCCGCGATAGCCATCCCAATGGAAGTAAGAAGTAGGATAGCCCCGGCTAATGCCTCGTTTAGTTGTAATAGACTTATTAAGAGGACCGGCACTAAGAACCGCATAGCTGTGGCTCCGCCAAATCCAAACAATCGTGTAATCACAGCCAGGCTAAAGTTTCGATTCCTAAACATTCTCAATTCGAGCATCGGAGCCTTGACTCGAAGCTCAAATAACACAAACGCCAAGGCTATAAGCGCAAAACCGATACCAAGTAGCAGAAACTCCAGAGATACCCAAGACAAGCCCACCGGATTATTAATCACAAATACAAGTAACACGATCGCACCAGCTGAGAGAAAGGCGCCAACTTTATCGAATGGAGTTTTAGCGTCCTCCGACATGTCACCGTCCGACCGTAAAAAAACAAGTCCAGCAACAAAGGCAACAGCTATGGGGATAAGCAGGATAATAAATATCCACTCCCAAGGAAGAAACTGCAACATAAGACCGGCAAAAATAGGACCAGATGCGCCTCCCAGTCCCACAGCCGTCGTCTGGCTTCCGATTGCCTTTCCCCGCTCGCTTTCGGGAAAGGCTGATACCACAATCCCTGTGCCGACTGATTGCCCCATAGCATTACCAATCGACGTCACTACTCGCGCGACGAGTAGAATCGAAAAAGACGGAGCAAATGCTGTCATGAGGGCACCAAGTCCAAACAGAAATAAACCACCCAAATGCAGTTTCTTACGTCCTGCAATGTCTCCTAAACGCCCCATAGGCATCATTAAAGCGCTGATAACGACTGACTGAATAATGACGACCCAGCTGACCGTTCTAAGTGAAATATCGTAGTCATCAGCGATTGCTGCCAGCGCTACAAAGGTCATCGAGAAACTCATAACGGATGTGAAGAGCGACAGCCCAACCGCGGCAAATACTCGCCATTTATACGGGAATCTACCCGAATCGTTAGTCACTATAGGTGCTTGGATATCTCTACTCATACTTATTGATCATCCAATTGGCATACGGCATATTGCCTGATCTGATAGCTCTCTCGACGCGATAGATTATCGCAACCCCTCCGATGCAGAGTAATCCCCAACTGAGCTAACGAACAAACCAGATACCAGAATTTGAACCGCGTTGATAGGCAATAAAGCTATCTACACAGTGTGGGTGCCTGTAACGGACTAATGCTGAATTCACACCAGCAACGAATACGCATTACAGGTTCGTCAATCGTTACTGACGGGCAACTGGTTGTTCGTCTATCGAGATCCTCTAAGACGTGGATCCAGAACATCTCTGATCGCGTCTCCGAACAGATTGAACGCCACGACAGTAAGGGACAGGGCAGCACCGGAAAATACTGTCATCCATGGGTGAATATCAATCGATGCTCGTCCTTCATTAACCATACGACCCCAAGAAATCACACCCATCGGTCCAACTCCCAAGAAGGATAATGACGCTTCAAACAAAATATATGCGCCTATTCCAATTGTGAATGAGATGATCACAACCGATCCTATGTTCGGGAACACATGACGGAACATAATTCTGCTATCGCTCGCTCCAAGAGCCGCGGCTGCCTCAACAAATGTACTCGCTCTAATCGCTAGTACCGCGGACCTAATAAGCCTCGAGGTGATCGGGAGTCCAATCACGCCCATCGTGATTATCACGTTGGTAAGTGACGGTTCAAATGTTTGGCCGACCAACAGTAA
>CAXGQC010000046.1:0-10303 GCA_964011795.1 uncultured bacterium
AGTTTTCTGAGCTTGCAGCTGCTGATTCCGATGATTTGGAATTAATTCGTCTAGCACTTTTGGTTTGCAAAGATGAATATACAGGACTTGATATCGAATCCAAAGAACAGGAACTCCAGCAGCTAGCAGAACTTCTAAATGATTCTCTTAAGCTTCCAGAATTACGTTATAACGTGAGGCGAATCGTGAGGACCATGGCCCTCACGATGTTTCGTGAGTTTGGTTTCGGCTTGGACACAGAATATCCAGACGATCCACAAAACCTCTATTTGAATAGGGTATTGGAACGTAGAAAGGGTATCGGAATAACTCTTTCACTTTTGTACTCGGAAGTTGGTCAAAGAGCGGGCCTAGATATTCGTCCTGTGGCATTACCTGGATATATGCTATGTCGCTTTTATCCTGATCTGACGCGTTCACACGATTACGAGGAAATGCCGGAAATTTTGTTGGATCCTTCTGCGGGCGGTAGAAACATAAGGCGTCAAGATGCTCATATTCTTATAAGGAATCGCTTTGGTGGGCGGCTTAGTCTAGAAGATAGATTCTTTTATCCTATCCAGCCGAGGCAATTCATTCAAAGACTTCTGCGCCTACTAAAGACCATATATCTGCAGCGAGGTGAGGATGACCGGGCAGCATCAATCATTGATTTTCTGGTCGCTATGTACCCATGGGATCTGGACGAGATGAGAGACAGAGGGATGTTGCGAGCAAGGACAGATGATGCGCGTGAGGCGCTCGATGATCTCGAGCCGTACTTACAATTCAGGCGTGATGCGAAAGACATTGGAACAATTCGTGAAATTGTTTTATCTTTGAGGGAGCACTTAGAATCGGAAGAGGATTTGAAAACACTGAATTGATCACTTTTACGGGGGAGTATAGTGACAGAAAAAATCACTCAATTACATAAGATAGAATCTTCGAAATCTGATTTCATAGTTTTCGCAGAGACGTTGAATTATGAGACCAACCATGCTTTGGAATTTATAGATATAACCGAACCCGTTAGAGAGTTCGTGTCACGCTCGGATGTTAAGTACGGTCAGCTCACTGTTAGTTCCGATCACACTACAGCCGCGGTAATCGTGAATGAGAATGAGCCGCTATTGATCAATGATATGGCTCGGATACTTGCCAGATTTGCCCCGACCGGTGATTACTACGAGCATAACGATTTTTCCATACGGACAACAAACATGACGTCCGCAGAAAGCGCAAATGCTCATGCTCATTGTCAGCATCTGCTTCTTGGTGGAAGTGAATCTTTGCCAATTCATAATGGAGTATTGCGGCTCGGTAGATGGCAGAGTATTTTCTTCGTCGAATTGGATCATGCTCGACCAAGGAGCATTTATTTGCAGGCAATCGGAGTCAAAGGGTCCGATCAAGAGTGACTTAACTGGGAAATCACCCAATGAATGAATTTGTCAGGACGTACGCCTTCGATGCTTCGCTGCAGCGCGCAGAAAATATTGTTAATCATCCTGGCGTCGATAAGATACTACTTCGTTCGAAATTGACTCGAGGTGATTTCGGGACACTACCGGAGGAGTTACGAATATCTGCCGCCTCAGTGGAAATTGTAGTTAATAGATTTTCTCCCAAGAGTGCTCTTCTAGCGAAAATTTCGGAAGCTATTCAATATTTCGCTATCTCAGAAGTAGTTCTTAGCAAACGTTCTCAGGTTATATTGGCTGCTGCTAGTTTTCCGTCATATAGGGTGGTCTTGAAGATAGGATCTCAGCGGAACTTAAAGAATTTTGAGCGATGGGTACGTGCCACCACAAACCTGAGGTTTTCAGTCTTGGTGGACTCTAATCTATTGACGTCTCGCTCGATTGTTGACTCACTACTAACATACTCGGTTCCAGTACTTGCAGATCAGGTCGAGGAAGTTGAGCACGCATTGGAATTAAAGTCATGGGGTGTATCTGAAATTGTCAGCCCCCATATATCAGTCTTGAATGCAATTTAAAGCGAAGGTTATCGATGTATAGTTCATTTCCAGACAAACAGCTTGCTGCATTAGAGAGACTGTCGGCTGAGACCGAATCGTTTTTAGACGGTGCCGCCGCTTTTGCCGAATTGATTCGTAGCAGAATATCAGCAGAAGGTGATGAGATCTCATTCCGAGATTACATGGATATGGTATTGAATCATCCGGAATTTGGGTATTACTCGAGGGCCGCAGTCAGGTTCGACCGTGAGGGAGACTTCGTGACTAGTCCAGAGATCCATCCTATATACGGCGGGTTGTGGGGTAGACAGATCATTCAGTGTTGGGAATCTATGGGCAAACCGGAGTTATTGAATGTCGTCGAGATAGGAGGAGGCTCAGGCGCTTTTATAAGTGCAGTGCTGTCTTGGATTCGTGTAAGTTCTGCAGATTGTTTTTCTTGTATAAATCTCGTTGTCGTTGATGGGTCAGATATGAGGCTTGAACAGCAGAAGCAGAAAATTGAAATGACTCACTCGGATATTATGCAACAGATAGATTTTGTCCTTTTGGATCAGTGGTTGGTTCAGATGGGGAGTTTGAAAGATGCGATCCTGTTCTGTAACGAATTCTTCGATGCTCTCCCAGTACATTTAATCGAAAGAGATCCGGAACCAAGCTCCTCGTTACACGAACTGTTTGTGACAGTGGATGACAATCAAAATTTCCAATATACGAGGCAGCCACTCAGTAATTTAGAGCTTATTGGCCACCTCGAATCGCTTTATGAGACGGGTTTGGTGACTCACCCAGTACCTTTTCCCGGTACCCGTATTGAGATCAATTTAGAGGCTTGCAAAGTCATGTCTGCAATTAGCGAAATTGTTGAGAATGGGTATATTTTTGTTAGTGATTACGGATATATCACGGAGGAGCTCTACGCGAGCTGGCGAACCACTGGAACTCTGATGGCGTTCAGAAAACAGAATGTTGAACCTGATCTTTTTCGATTGCCCGGCTTGACTGATATTACTGCCCACGTAGATTTTGGTTCTCTGGTGAAAGCCATGAAAGGTGCGTGGCATCAGCAAGGTTTGGTCTCTCAGGCTGAAACTATGCTTGGTCTCGGCTTGTACGAGATGGTGAATTCAGATACCTCATGGGCAAGGGCTAATCCGGAAAGATTTCTTATATTGCGACAGGCTGCGGAAAGACTGTGTGATCCGTCGGGACTCGGTCGGATACGAGTTTTGGTGCTAAGCAAATCTTCGTCGAAAGAAGATCTCATGTGCTTGAGTAAGGTATTGGCGTAGCAATCGTGGAAGTGCTAGAAGGTGAGGCCGCACCTCTTTTTTGTTTGACCTCGACCACTGGCGAATTTTGCTTGGAATCGAAGATTAACCAGGGATTAGTCCTTATTATTTTTTACACGAATGATTTCACTCCATCCTGCAAACGAGTGTTAGGTATTTTCACAGAGGAGTTTAGATGGCTGGAATCTATGGGCGTCGAGTTAGTGGGCATCTCAAAAGAAGGTATAGATTCTCATATAGAGTTTGCGAGTCAATGCGACATCCCATTTCCGTTAGCATCGGATCCGGATTTATCGGTGATATCAGCATACGGTGTACTTAATGACGATGGTGTGGCAGCTCATCGTGCGGTTTTTTGCGTGAGTAAGACGGGGGCTATACTCCATGCGAATCGATTTTTCCAGTCCGGAAATGTGGATCAACTGATCGAACTGTTTCAGATTATTGAGGAGGTGTCGGCCAATGACTGATATGGATCTGTCTCCTGGGTACTACTCTTCTGTTGCTATCGATCATTTTGAAAACCCTCGGAATGTCGGCAAAATAGAGGGGGCGGACGCATCAGGGCAGGTTGTGAATCCGGTATGTGGAGATGAATTGCAGCTATTTCTCAATATCGAAGATAGCAGCAATGAACAGAGAATAGCTCAAGTATCTTTTTTGGCTTCGGGCTGTCCCGCTACGATCGCCACTTCTTCAATGGCCACTCAGTTATTGATAAACAAAAGTGTTTCAGATGCGCTTAAGTTGTCCAGAGAGGATTTTGCAGATGCTGTCGGGGGTTTGCCGAAAAGTAAAATTCACTGTTCAGTACTTGCTGAAGCGGCCCTCAAGCAGGCGCTTGATAAGTGGCGAGCAAAATAATCATGCGTGTAGGCATTCTCATGGCTGCAGGGGCATCTTCTCGAATGGGCTCTTCAAAGCCATTACTGCCGTGGATGGGGACTTCCCTTATTCGCTGGGAATTAGAAATACTCCGAAATTGTGAAGTCGACGAAATAGTGGTTGTACTAGGGAGCAATCATATTCTTATATCTCAAGAAATCGAAGAATTCAATTGCTCCATCGTTGTAAATGAAAATTGGTCTGCGGGAAGAGCTACTTCGCTTGCTCTCGGGGCACAGGAAGTAGTCTCCAAACATGATGCTTCGTTATCCGCGGAGGATGCGGTATTGATTCAGAACGTTGATCAACCGACGTCGATGAGAATTGTCAGGCAATTGTTTGACACATTGGTGGGAAGCAGAGCAAATATCGTACAGCCATTTTATTTTGATTCGGAAGGTCAAGAACATGGTGGTCATCCTGTAGTTGTCAGGGGTGATGTGGCTGCTGAACTTGTAGGAGTGAATGAAGACACTGCTGGCCTGCGATCAGTAATGCAGCGACATCAGGTCGAAAGAGTGTCGACAGATGATCAGAATATTGTGGGTCTGAACCTTAATACGCCTCAGTCAGTAGAGGTAGCCCGACAAATTTTCGGCGAAAGCAGAAATGTGGTGCAATAAAGTGATGCCTCGAGTATCCTCTTGTAGTAGGGCGTCTAGGCGAGAGGTATTCAGAAAAATATGATTTACGGTATGGGCGTAGTCAAAGGTATGTTACTGACCCTCAAACACGTGTTTCGCCCCGCTATAACCGTTAATTATCCCGAACAGCAGAGAGAAGTACCCGCGAGAGCACGCACTAATCTTCTATGGTTTGAGGAGCGATGCACTGGTTGTTCGACCTGCGCTCAAGCATGCCCCGACGGATGCATACTTGTTGAAACTTCTCCAAGAGAAGATGGCACTTTGAACATCGAACGTTATGAGATAGATTTTAGAATTTGTATGTACTGCGGGCTGTGTACCGAGGCATGTCCTTATCAGGCTATTCAGGCTGGTGGACGTTATAACGATGCGGTTTATATTTTCGAGAATATGTACAGAGATCGAAACGCCCTAACGAAAGAGGCTCAAGAATATCTGTCTGGGACTAATGGTGTGTATCCGAATGGCCAACAGCAAGACTCAGAGCCATTACTGACGTCGATGCCAACTGCCCGTTCACGGGTTAACGTGTCAGGACTAGGTGAATCTGCTGGTCCTCAGAGACTTCAGGGCCGTCATAACTCACCGATCCCAATCGCACCGAAAAATGAAGACTAGGTGGCAATGTGGTTGAAATTTCGATAAATGGTAAGGCTGTAGAAGCAGAACCCGGACGGCGTCTGGTTGAGGTAATCAAAGAAGAAGGAATCACGATTACCAATCTTTGTTATATCGATGGCCTGGAACCCTACGCAGGCTGTCGAACTTGTATCGTTGATATCGAAGGTGGACGTCCGTCTTCTCTACAACTTTCGTGTACGGCTCAAGTTACTGAAGGACAGGTTGTACAAACTGACACCCCCGAAGTAAAGCAGGCACGTCAGTCAGTTATGTCAGTCATTCTGGCAAACCACCCTGACCGATGTTTGACTTGTCATCGACGAGTCCACTGTATGCCTGGAGATATTTGTCTGAGAGATGATGTAGTTACTCACCGTTGCCTGACGTGCAGCAAGAATTATAGGTGCGAACTTCAGACTTCATGTGAGAACGTCGATCAGGGTGATTTCGCGGAGCCTTGGGTAGGAGAGAAGCGATCATATTATGAGACTCCTCCTCCTGAACCAGACCGAGGTAATCCGTTTTTAGAATTTGATCCGCAAATGTGCATCATTTGTACGCGTTGTGTTCGAGCGTGTGATGAATTGAGACACACTGGTGCGCTCACGCTTTCGGGTAAGGGACATTCAACGATGATCGCATTTGGTACAGGTACCCAAATACATGAAAGCGATTGTGATTTTTGTGGTGCTTGTATCGATGTTTGTCCGACCGCGACGTTGATGGAAAAACCAAATAAATGGAACGGTCGAGCTGATGACTGGACCAGCGCGGTTTGTAATTCGTGTTCTGTAGGATGCACTCTTACGTATGGGACGAGCGATCAGGTAGGTTCCGAAAATGGACCAGTAATTGTTAGACCTGAAAGAATTAACCCTTTCTCGCGGGATCAGATTTGTGTTCGTGGTCGGTTTGGATATGACGCGATTGATAGCAGTAAAAGGCTCGAGAAATCTATGGTCAGGACCGAAGGTCACCTGCTCCCGGTTGGTGATTCGGAAGCTATTGCGACGGCTGTAACACAAATCCAGGATAGTTTGAGTCAACACGGGCCAGATTCCATCGCGATGCTTGGATCCCCCCTGACAACCACTGAGGAAGCAATGTGTTTCTCAAATATTGCTGATGCACTTGGGGTGAAGAATATTGACTTTTCTTTGGGGACCACCCATAGGGCTGTTCTCACAGCATTTGATGATACTTTCGGTACTGCTGTAATCCCAACAGAACTAACAGATATCGAGGAATCGAAGACGATCATATGTATTGCGACCGATCTTGAAGAGTCACACCAAGCGGTCTCACTCAGAATAAAAGGGATGGTAAGAAACGCTGACTCTGATCTAGTGCTAATTTCTCCTAAATGGAGTGAGTTGGACAGTTTTGCTAAGGCTGTCATCCGGTGTTTGCCCGGTGAAGAAGCTTATGTGGCTGACCAACTCGCGAAACGACTCGGGGAAGCACCAGACCCTATCAACCAGGCCACTTGGGATAAAGCAATTGCCTTGATGTCTGACACGAACGAGGAGACGCGCTCGATCGTAGTGTTTGCGCCTAACGCGGTTGACCAAGAGTATGCCGGGGAGCTCGCCAAATCAGCGGGTAATTTAGCTATTTCTTTGGCACCGGAGCGAGCCCATGAGTGTGTAATGTATTTACCTCCTGATGGAAACACAAATGGAATTCATGACGCTGGTGTCCATCCGAGGGATGGTGGGCTCAGCTTCAGCGAAATGATTCCCGCAATTTTTAGTGGCGACATAAAATGTTTGATAGTGCACGATGATAATCCACTAATTAACGGGTTAGGGACAGATGATCTCGATTCTGCATTCAGGAATCTTGAGTCACTGATTGTGATTGATTCAGTCAAGTCCTCGTTGCTGGAATACTCAAGCGTAGCCATATCCGAAGCTGCTTTCTATCACCGTTCAGGCTCGATTACGACGGCCGATAGGCGAGTGCTGTTTAATAATTCAATTAATTCAGCAGTAGATAGTCAAAAGTCGGGACTGACCATCTTGCGGGAAATTGCTGAAAAACTCGATATAAATGTTGATGATTCACCTTCTCTTGAGTCGTTGTCGAATTACCCATCTCGCGCGGAAGTGGCTGCATCGAGAGGAACGGCGCGAGCAGTCGGAACAGGTGTGACATATAAGGCACTTCCTGCCGAGGTTAGAGTGCCGACTGCGTCATCTGCAGAGGGTCTGAAGTTATTTACTTCCCGATCACTCTATACCTCATGGGAGGGCACTTCGACGGCTTCCGAGGAAGCAGACAAACTTGATCGTGACGGGGTTGCTTGGATTAATCCCTCGGACGCAGCAAATGCAGGAATTAAAATTGGAGATTCTGTTGCGATTAGGAGCAATGGTCACGAACTATCTGCTCCGGTGCGTTTAGATGATGGCGTTAACCCAGGTACTGTCTATGTACCCTCGTACTTTAAGTCTGCTACAGTCATGTCCTTTTTCAGATACGGACCAAGTCAAGATGCTCCGGTGATTGAACTGAGTGCCGAGTAGTATTGTTGCTTCGGTATAAACAAGTTCAGGGGAATCTATGAAAGGGTCTGATAAATCCATATTACCTCCTGATTATGTCCCGACAGGTATGCATCTTGAATCACGAGACATACAACTAGAAAATGGTCTGCGAGTACTTCTAACACCGATGTCACAGACGAATTCGGTAGGCATCTCGGTGTTTGTTCGTGCTGGATCACGTTATGAAAAGACTGATGGCGAGAGTGGCTTGTCTCATTTTTTAGAACACTTATGTTTCAAGGGTACTAGTGATCGACCAAATCCTATTGATATTTCAAGGGAGTTGGACGAACTCGGTGGTGCTTTTAATGCCGTCACGGATCGAGAAATCACGATCTTCTATGGCAAGATGACGGCAGACAGAGCTTTGCAGGGCCTCACTCTCTTGATTGATCTTTTGCGGAATTCTCTTCTCGAGGCCGACGAGATCGAACGGGAGAGAGGTGTAATCCTTGAAGAACTGGCCGCGATAGAAGATTCTCCACCGGAGTTAGCAGCAGTTAATCTCGAGGCATCGATTTGGCATGGACAACCACATGGTAGGGAAATAGCGGGAACAGTTGAATCTGTTTCAAACATGACACATCAGGACATTAAGGAATATTACCGTCGCCAATACGTGCCGAATTCGATAGTTATTTCAGTGGCTGGGGCCATTGATGTCAGCGCAACAGAGAATATCGTGAGAGAACTCTGTGAAGAGTGGGAAGCGGGTACTCCGGACGAATATATTCCCCACCGATCCTTCGATGATGTATCCAGGGACGGTACATTTAGTCTCGATGCTGAACGGCGATTTAGATTAATTAGTCGGGATACAGAACAGGCGCACCTCGCGATTGGCATGCCTGGTTTATCTTTGAAAGATACGAAGCGGCATAGTCTGGAGATATTCTCGATTGTTTTGGGTGAGGGTATGTCTTCAAGGTTATTTACTCGTCTTCGGGAGGAATTAGGCTTGTGCTATGACATACATTCCGGCCCAAGTTTTCTGAGTGATACCGGTATGTTTGGGATCTATTCTGGGGTGGATCCACAGAATACGTCGAAGGCTTTGGAAGAAATCGTCGCTGAGATTGACAGGACAATTCAGTCACTGGGTGAGTTCGAGATTGATCTTGCGAAGCGGATTATTAATTCGCGACTCATACTTCGTTTGGAAGATTCTCGAGCAGTTTCATCCTACGTCGGCTTGCAGGCGGTTCTTGGGCTTGAGATGCTTCAACCAGAGGAGCTTCTTGCTCGGATTGAATCAGTGTCGGTTTTGGATATACAGAGGACCGCAAGCGAACTAATTGACCCAGGTAAATTCCATTTGTCTTTAATAGGCCCGATGAATGGCTCAGAGCTGCTCAATCAGTTCGCCAGCTTCTAGATGCCAGTTACTAGGGTCAGCTAGTACTGCTAAGTTTGGTCGCTCTGGATCAGGAGTGGCAATGATTGCCTGATCTGCCTGCAAAGTTAAGTCCATCACACGTTCTCTATGAACGAGATCGAGTTCGGATAGTACGTCATCAAGTAAAAGTACTGGCTTTTCACCGGTCTGTTTCTCGGACATATTGACTTCAGCTAACCTAAGGCTAAGTGCCAGAGATCGTAGCTGACCTCTCGACGCCGATACGGCCGCGTCCACTTTATTAAATTCAAATTTCAGGTCGTCACGATGAGGTCCCCGAGTGGTCGTTCCTCTTAACGAATCTACTTCTCTGTGATTACGAAGAGTACTGAGCATTTGTTCATAGATATCCGTTTGACTTGAGCCTTTGTCGATTAGTGTATTTGGTGAGTATTCAAGCCTACTTTCGTTCGCGAATTCACCGGGATTCAGATCTATGAAGTAACTAGCAGAGATGGACAAGAGAGTAGCAAGATGTTGACTTCGGCTAAACATAATCCTTGCTCCGGTCGATGCAAATTGTTCATCCCAGACATCGAGAGATCCGATAGTTTGAGAACCCTTATTCACAGCACGGAGGAGAGCATTTCGATTTTCTAATACCCGCGAAAAATCTCGTAATGCTCCAATATAATGAGGGTCAATCTGCGACAAAGTTGTATCGATATATTTGCGCCTTTCGGCCGGTGTTCCTTCTATTAGTCGCAGGTCTCGAGCAGAAAACAAAACGCTGCGAACACATCCAATCACTTGGGAGGCCCTACATATTTGCCCATTCCGTCTATATTGTTTAACGGTGCGGATTTTGTAAGGATCGATGTTTGAATTACTTTGATCGACTGGATTCTGAGCGGTGACACTTATTTCAACAGATTCATGGCTGGTAGGGGACTGTAAATCGTTCACTTTGTCAGCCGACATAAAAGCCCCTGGCAGTGGATCCATTTCAA
>CAXGQC010000047.1:0-10294 GCA_964011795.1 uncultured bacterium
ATTGGCACTGAAACAATGCCTCGGGCATTAATACGAGCAATGGGAATAGTCAAATACGCTTCTGCGAATGCGAATCATGAATTAGGTCTGTTGGACGATCAAAAACATCAAGCCATTGTCAGTGCTGCTGAAGAAGTAATTTCAGGAGATTTGGACACACATTTCCCTCTTGTCATATGGCAGACCGGCTCAGGAACTCAGACAAATATGAATGTAAATGAGGTTATTTCGAATAAGGCCATTGAAGCTCTCGGAGGAGTAATAGGTTCAAAAGTCCCCGTACATCCTAATGACGACGTAAATATGTCTCAGTCGTCAAACGACACTTTCCCTGCGGCAATGAGTATCGCCACAGTGGAACAAATCATGCATGTAACACTACCCGGTCTCCAACATTTACTTACGAGCCTCCAGACTAAGACAGCAACTTTTGGTGGCATTGTCAAAATCGGACGTACGCACTTGATGGATGCAGTCCCACTCACCCTTGAGCAGGAATTCTCGGGATATGTCGAGCAGGTGGCCCGCTCGATAATCAGAATCGAGAACGTACTGCCCAATCTCAAGGAACTAGCTCTGGGTGGAACTGCTGTCGGAACAGGATTGAATGCCCCGACCCACTTTGCCGAAAAAGCTGCTGAATCAGCTGCTACTTATACAAATATAGACTTTGTCACGGCTCCAAATAAATTCGAATCACTTGCCGCCCACGATGCACAAGTTGAACTTGCGGGAGCCCTCAACACCGTCGCGGCTTCTCTTATGAAAATCGCTAACGATATCAGACTACTTGGCTCTGGACCCAGAGCAGGACTCGGTGAGCTTATTCTCCCCGCAAACGAACCAGGCTCAAGCATTATGCCAGGTAAAGTAAATCCTACTCAATGCGAGGCGCTGACAATGGTCTGTGCCCAGGTTATGGGCAATGCAGTCGCAGTGAGTATAGGAGGTGCAACTGGGCACTTTGAATTAAATGTTTTCAAGCCCGTTATTGCTGCAAACAATTTACAGTCGCTCAGACTTCTTGGAGATGCGGCTCGATCCTTTGCTGACAGATGCGTAACTGGAATAGAACCGAATATCCGGAGAATCACCGAGCTCATGGAATCAAGCCTCATGCTCGTCACAGCGTTGAATCCTCATATTGGGTATGACAACGCCGCAAAAATAGCTAAGAATGCCCACGAGAAGTCGATCACCCTTAAGGAATCAGCTCTTCAGCTCAATCTGATGACCGAACAACAATATGATGAATGGGTGCGACCGAATGAGATGGTATAGAACGAAGTGAGTAAGCTCGTTTTAGCTTTTATCCTTACCTCTTGAAATCAACCTACCGATCATCCTTAGCGGATCATACAGCTCATCCGCACGTCGCTCTTTAAGCGGAATGATTGCGTTGTCGGTAATCTTAATTCCTTCAGGACATACCTCCGTGCAGCATTTCGTTATGTTGCAATATTCCAAACCAAACCCGTGGGACACAGTATCGCTTTTGGGGTTTTGATCCAGAGGATGCATCGCAACAGAGGCGAGTTGTACGAAGAATTTCGGACCAGCAAACGCATCCTGGTTTTCCGGATGATCTCTGATCACGTGACACACATCCTGACACATGTAGCATTCTATGCATTTATGAAACTCTTGCACTCTCTCAATATCTATCTGTGCCATCCGACGAACATCACCTTCGGCAGGCTCTTCTAAATCAACAAATGGTATGGTTTTGGCCTTGTCGTAGTTATATTTCACATCCGTAACAAGATCTTTGATCAACGGGAATGCTTTGAGAGGTGCCACAATAACTTCCTCTCCATCCTCAAACTCATCCATACGAGTCATGCACTGCAAGCGAGGATGCCCATTGATCTCGGCCGAGCAAGAACCGCATTTCCCAGCCTTGCAGTTCCATCGCACTGCTAAATCACCTGCCTGTTCGGCCTGAATTTTATGAATTACATCAAGAACGACCATACCGTCCTCAAGACTGACTTCATATTTTTCGTACTGTCCGTCATCGTCACCGCGCCAAACAGAAAAATTTGCAGTAGTCATTATCTAATGCCTTTCAATCAGTCCTCGAAAAGTTCCTTGAGATCATTTGGCATTTCAGCAAGAGTTTGCTGTTGAATGACAATCTCACCGGACTCATCATATTTAGCCATAACGTTTACTTTCCCAAATTCCTCTGACGCTGTCGGGAAATCATCCCTCGTATGTCCACCGCGAGACTCTTCACGTTCGAGTGCTGCTAGGGTGGTTGTCTCAGCCATTGACAGTAGGTGTTCAAGATCAAGAGCAGTGTGCCACCCAGGGTTGTATGCGGTCCCACCAGGCGCAGATACTCCACGAGCGCGTTCTTTCAGGGTACGGATCGTGTTCAATGCTGATTCCATATCTGCTTGGTTTCTGATGATCCCAACCTGAGCTTGCATGAGCTCTCTAAGTTCACTCTGGATTGTGTAAGGATTCTCATTCCCGTCAGACTCCAGAGGAGCCGTGATTCGTTCCACTGCTTCGTTTGATTGAGCTTGGTCAAGATTAACGAATTCTCTAGCCAGAGCATGTTCCGCCGCATAGAAACCTGCCCGCTGCCCAAAGACCAGCAAGTCTGATAATGAATTTCCGCCAAGTCTATTCGAGCCATGGAGTCCAGCAGCAACTTCACCAGCCGCATACAGTCCATCAACTGTTGTCGCACAAGTCTCAGCATCCACCTTGACGCCTCCCATGACGTAATGTGCCGTAGGTCCTACTTCCATCGGATCTTTCGTTATATCTACTCCGGCGAGTTCCATGAACTGGTGGTACATCGACGGAAGTCTCCGTTTGATATAGTCACTGTCACGCCTACTAGCGATGTCTAAATATACGCCACCAGACGGACTCCCACGGCCAGCTTTGACCTCCGCATGAATTGCTCTGGCCACCTCGTCTCTAGGTAAAAGATCAGGTGTCCTGCGAGCATTCACCTTGTCGGTGTACCAAAGATCAGCTTCCTCTTCAGAATCAGCAGTCTCAGACGCGAACATATCAGGGATGTAGTTAAACATAAAACGTTCACCATCTGAGTTTCTCAGTGTCCCACCGTCTCCCCGAACTCCTTCAGTGACCAAAATTCCTTTCACGGATGCAGGGGCTACCATACCAGTCGGATGGAATTGCACAAATTCCATGTCAATCATCTCAGCACCGGCTTTCATTGCTAATGAGTGGCCATCACCAGTGCCTTCCCATGAATTTGAAGTAACTGACCAAATTCTACCGAGTCCACCGGTAGCCATTACAATCGATTTCGCTCGGAATTGAACCAATTCGCCGTTTTCTCGCCAATAACCTACAGCACCGCTAACAGAGCCATCTTGCACAGTCACATGATTAATAGTGCACTCCGCAAAAACCGCAATGTCACCCGCCACCGAGCGTTGCTGCAAGATTCTAATCATTTCTAAGCCGGTCCGGTCCCCAACATGGGCAAGTCGAGCGTATCTATGCCCGCCAAAATCACGTTGGAGTATCTTGCCATCCGGAGTTCGGTCGAATAGAGCACCCCATCCTTCTAGTTCGAGCACTCTCTCAGGAGCTTCTTGCGCATGTATCTGTGCCATACGCCAGTTATTCAACATCTTTCCGCCGCGCATAGTGTCTCTAAAATGAACTTTCCAATTATCCTGCGCCCAAACATTTCCCATGGCGGCGGCCATACCGCCTTCAGCCATAACGGTATGCGCTTTGCCTAATAGTGATTTAGTAATGATTGCCGTCTTGCAACCCTTCATCGTGGCCTCTACCGCTGCCCTAAGACCAGCGCCACCAGCACCTATTATCAGCACATCGTAGTCGTGTGTTTCAATCGCCGCCATTTAAAAATTTCCCCATGTGTTGAAATCTGTAAGCACGTCATTAGCTACTAAGCGGACGTACAAATCTGACAATCCTACCCAAATCAAACTCGTCCAAGCCCATCTTCTATGCTGCTCGTTTGCGACCGTGAAGATCTCCCAAAGTCGGTATCGGAGTCGCCGGAAAGGTGTCCTGGAAAATTGGTTGAGTCCACCAGCCACCCAGTGCCGCAAAGAATGGCAGCCAATTGTGTACATAGTAAGAAATACTGCATTCAATGTGAGGATCACACTCCCTATTCCCATGCCAAATTCACCGTCATGCCAAAAGGATTTATATGCTCCGACAAACAGTATCGGGACAAAGACGATCGCAACGTACATAAACCAGCGGTGTATGTTTTGGATGATTAAGGGGAAGGTTGATTCACCTGAATAACTCCCAGCAGGTTCGCGTATTGCACATCCGGGCGGGCTTAGGAAATACGCACGGTAATATGTTTTCCGATAGTAGTAACAAGTAGTCCTAAATCCTAGCGGTGCCCACAAAATGAACAATGCCGGTGATATCCAAACTGGCAACCAGTCAGGGTGTATTAGTGGTTCAAAAAAAGGTGAGAGATATGTGTGGCCCTCTGTGTAATAAGCCACCATCGGGTCATCCGCCGACCCTCCCCCTAATAACATGGCAGAAATCGTGGAATAAATGACAAATATTAACAACCCAGAACCGGTTACGAGTGGCTCGACCCACCAACGATCTTTCCTATGAGTGGACCCGTATCGTGCCTCTAGAGCCTGTGCATTCGGTACAGTCGATGCCATTGTTTTCCCTCTTACATTAGATGATAGCTGGCTTCCACCGCACGGGCGAGTAGATGAACTAGACCGTGTCTCTATTCTAAGAAATACAAGCTATAAGCAACGATTGTTTTAGCGTCGACTATCACACCGCTTCGAATTTGTTCTCTGATTTCTTCAACTGACATATGAATTGGCGGCTGAATCCGTTCTCCGAAGTCTTGTGGAAGAGGGGAGTGCGTCAGTTCCGTGGCAAGGAAAAAATCAATCCACTCGGTGCACCAACCGGGAGCCATCCAGGTTCCACCCAAATGTTCAAGTCGTCCAGCAGAATATCCGGTCTCTTCTCGGATCTCGCGCGCCGCCGTAGTTATCGCGCTTTCACCAGTTTCTCGAGTTCCTGCCGGTATCTCCGTCAACATCTGGCCTACTGAATGGCGATATTGCCTCACTAAAATCCATCGCCCATCCGAATCTTGACAAATTATTGCAACTGCACCTGGATGGTGCACCACTTCTCTAGTAACTTCGATCCCATCTTGGAAACTCACTTGATCTACCGATACCGAGAACTTGCCTCCCCGAAATTTTTCATGTGAGGACTTAGTTGTCGGCAGCTCATCTTTGGTCATATTAAGCTCCTGCCAGTTCGCTCGTTACAGAAAGAAGACTATTCCAACTCCAATATCATGGCGATCTCATCACAACTGGGGAACTTTGGACACCGATAACATTCGTTCCATACTTTCCTTGGAAGGCTCATTACATCGGCCCGTTTCCAACCTAATTTTTCAAAAAATTCGGGTTGATAAGTAAGCGCAAATATCCTAGACAGACCCAACTGAATTGCCTCATCGACGCAGGCGTTTACTAGGGTTGCACCAATCCTAAGGCCTTGCATTCTTTCGTCAACGGCGACAGATTTGACCTCAGCGAGATCCGACCACACCAGATGGAGTGCCGCACAACCAACAATATCGTCATCGTCCTCAACGACATAGAAGTCACGAAGATGTTCATATGTTTCACCAAGCGTTCTTGGCAACATTTGGCCTTGGGCCGCCCAATAGTTGACCAATTTAGCTATACCCGAGCCGTCGCCCATACGCGCCGGCCTCACTGCTGTATTCACGGCGATAGGGCTGTCATCTTTTGAATTCATATATAGAGTCTACTTTAATTTGTCCTGGTTCTGCTCATGACGCACGTAGTCAGGTCGTAACCAACCAAGTCTCTCTGCCACTTTGGTATAAAAATCGGGAGAACTTTCAGGTACTACAAATTTCACCGTTTTCTCAGAAATCTGAACGGTTACTGACGAGTCATTCGGCAAATGGGTCTGAAACATACCGTCAAAACTCACTAGTGCACCCGAATCCATTCCACGGGCCACTGTTAAGACTACAGAATCATGATCTGATAGAACAATACTATTTGAGCCTGTTAAATGTGGTGCAACTGGCGTCACTAGCATCGATCGCTCGAAAGGATTAAGAATCGGTCCTCCGGCTGACAGTGAATACCCTGTTGACCCTGTTGCAGTAGCAACGATGACACCGTCAGCTCTGTATTCGGCAATAAGTGTGTCATTGATCTCTGCCAAAATGGAGATAGTGCCTCCAATCGAGTCGCGGCCCAATACCACGTCATTGAGCGCATACTGAGTTTCAGGCTGATCGCTAAGAGTCGCAGAAATCAATGCCCTCTGGAACAACGAGGAGTTGCCCTCCACCACCTCAGTGATCGCACTGCGTATTTCCTGTTCGATCACATCAGTAAGGAATCCAAGACGACCAAGGCGAATACCTAATATCGGAATATTCGACTCTAAAGCCAGCTGTGCAACTTTTAGGACGGTCCCATCACCTCCTACGCAAATCAAAAGGTCGGTTCCTGCGATTTCTTCTTGAAAAGCTGCTCTCGATTGGGAATCGAGCTCTTGAGGCAAGCTCACTTGGCTGGCAGACAATCCAAGTGACCGAGTAATTGATACAAGATTTTCGGAGGTACTAGCAGCATCCGGCATATTCACCGGATAACAAATCACTACCGCATTCGGGGGCCTAAATAAAGTTTTTGATTTGTCATTTGGTTCCGCAGGCACTTAAGCCCCCTACTCTATTCGTCGTCCCGAATAATTAGCGTCCTAGCACTCTAACTATGCTCCGGGTTACTGGATTACTCATCTCGAGGCAATCCATTAATTCAGACTTAAGATCATACTGCGCATCCGAACTATTTGGTTAACCATAGGAAGAATTCCCTGTTCCCAGCTGCTCCAGTTATGGGTGATTTGATCACACCCCTCACTCGGGCTCCAAGTTCTATAGCGCTCTTACCAACTTTAGAAACTGTCCTCGCATGAATTTCATGATCGAATATCAAGCCGCCTTTCTTAACATCACTTCTCTCGGCTTCGAACTGAGGCTTCACCAAAATTAATAAATCCATATTTTTGCTTACCGAGTCAAAAACCGAAGGTAGGATTTTTGTAGCGGAAATAAATGATACGTCCATCACAACAAGATCAATTTCTGAGGGTAACTCAGGCAATTCGCGAGCGTTCGTGCGTTCAAATAGCGTTAGCCGAGAATCTGTTCGTAGCTTCGTATCTATTTCACCATAGGCTACATCAATGCCAATCACCTGTTTGGCTCCCGACTGGAGCAAACAATCTGTGAACCCACCCGTGGAAATGCCTACATCGAGGCATACTCTATCCACAACAGAAATCTCGGTTCGTTCTAGAGCGTACGCAAGTTTCTTGCCACCACGCGAGACGAATTGAGGCTTCTTGATGAGTGTAATTGAGGCTTCACGGGAGACTCGTATACTTGGGTGAGTTACGACAGTCCCGTTAACTTCCACCCCACGAGCAAGTATCAAGGCTTGTGCCTTCTCTCGACTAGGTACCAGAGATAAAGTCACCAACAACTGGTCTATACGAGCGAGATTTTGTTGTTTTTTCAATTTCAAACACTATGCAGATTTTGACTCGTCAGAAAATATATCGGCGTCGGATGCTGTCAACAGTAGCGGACGTTGGCCGCTCGTTATGGTGTCGGCTGTCACTATACACTTGCGAATATCGCTCCTTGCCGGTATCTCAAACATCGTGTCCAATAACACTTGCTCAAGTACCGTTCGCAATCCCCTAGCTCCAGTTTGTTGAGCGAGCGCTTTATCAGCAATTGCTTCAAGTCCATCATCAGTAACCTGCAACTCAACACCGTCAATTTCAAACATATGCTGAAATTGTTTCAAAACAGCGTTCTTCGGTTCAGTGAGTATATTTGTCATCATTTCGATAGTCAGTGGATCTAACGTCGAAATAACTGGCAGGCGTCCCACAAACTCTGGAATTAGACCGTATTGGAGAAGGTCATCATGCGTAACATTTTGCAGTATTTCCGCACGTTTCTTCTCTATTTCGATGTAGGAATCTCGAGACACATCGAATCCAATAGGGCGGTTACCTAGACCTTCGCGCCGACCAATTACGTCCTCAAGGCCTTCGAAGGCTCCTCCACAAATGAATAGTACATTTGATGTGTCGAACTGCAAAAACTCCTGATGCGGGTGCTTTCGGCCACCTTGTGGCGGAACCGATGCCACAACGCCTTCTATGATCTTCAAAAGGGCCTGTTGAACCCCCTCGCCTGAAACATCACGGGTTATGGATGGATTATCCGTCTTCCTGCTTACTTTATCTATTTCATCTATATAGATGATCCCTTTTTCAGCACGGGTCATATCGAAGTCGGCCGCTTCGAGAAGTCGGAGCAGAATATTCTCAACATCCTCCCCCACATAGCCCGCCTCAGTAAGTGCTGTAGCATCCGCAATAGAAAATGGTACTTCTAAGATCCGTGCCAGTGTTCTGGCAAACTCTGTTTTACCGGTACCCGTGCCTCCAATGAGCAGAATATTCGACTTATCAAGTTCAATTTCAGTGCGCCACTTCACATCTATTCGCTTGTAATGGTTGTAAACCGCAACGGCTAACATCCTCTTCGTGCGGTCCTGGCCCACAATAAATTCGTCTAGAACAGAAACAATATCCTGAGGAATCCAACTAAATTCGGCCTCTTGTTCCTCCTGCAGAGGTTCATTTGTGGAACTAGGTGACTCCTCTTCGTTAATAATATCCTGGCATAGTTTCACGCATTCATTGCATATATACACCGAACCGGGTCCGGCTATCAGTCGATTGACCTGATCCTGGTTCTTCCCACAGAATGAACAATGGTACTGGGTTCTGCCAGATTTTCCACCGGAGTTAGTAGTCATACCGCTCACCGTTCCTAGTGCCTGAGAGCACCGGACTGCAAAAAAGGTAACGCATAAGACTCAAAGTAGTTACCGAATGATCTAAGTTAGATCCAATTAGTCGTCAGACTTTTGGAGCAATTCATCAACAAGACCATATTCTTTCGCCTCATCAGCCGAAAGATAGATATCTCTGTCAGTATCTTGCTTAATCCGATCCATTGACTGGCCTGTAGCGTCAGCAAGTATCTGACGGATCTTTTCATTGTTGCGGATTAGTTCCTTTGCCTGGATTTCTACGTCAGAAGCCTGTCCAGAGCCACCGCCTAGGGCCTGATGCATATGTATTGTTGAGTTTGGCAGAGCAAATCGCTTACCTTTCTCACCGGCAGAAAGGAGGACAGTCCCCATAGAAGCCGTTACCCCGACGGCAATCGTACTAACATCGGCTCTGATCAAGTTCATCGTATCGTAGATAGCGAGACCAGCGTAGATCATGCCACCCGGAGAATTAATATAGATAGAGATGTCACGGTCCGGCTCTTCTCTTTCTAGAAACAACAGCTGTGCCACGATTGTGTTTGCAACCTGGTCGTCAATCGCGGTACCTAAGAAAATTATTCGTTCTTTGAGTAGAAGAGAATAGATGTCATACGCTCTCTCTCCTCTGGCTGTCTGCTCGACTACCATCGGCACGATGTTTTTTGCAGTCAAAAAACCCTCGGAAAAGTCTGACTCACGAGGCGCTTGGTAACTCATATATATCACTCCCACTCGTTTTAATAAATTCTATCATTTGCAAACCTTGAGAGCTAAGTTCATCAATGGTCACTCAACTCTGGCTACATCAGAAGTATCTATTCAACCTCGGCCTCATCTGCCGTTTCGTCCGTGGAATCGGCCTTCTTTCGTCGCGACCCCCTGCGAGATTTAGAGACTGGCTTACTTGATTCTTCATCATCCGGAGCATCATCTACTGCAACTTGAGTGCAGATGTCCTCGAGTTTCTGGAGCGACGCGTCTATCACCTGCTGACTAGCGAGTGTCCGTCGGTAATCAGGTGTATCAATCAATTGTCGGGCTTGTATTTCCAAAGCTTCTTGTCCCTGTGTTATTGATTCAATAGCGGCATCCACCTGTTCGTCTATCGCCTCCGCGTCAACTTCAATCGACTCAGCCGTCGATAACTCACTTAGAACAAGCTCTCTCCTAAGGCTTAGAACAGCGTTGTCACGCAGTGAATCTCTGACCTCTGACTCTGATTGACCAATAGATTCCAGCCACTGCTGCTTACCTTCTTCTGTATGAGAGGCATGGTTTGATTCGCGGTCGATCATCTGATCTATGGCACGCTCAACCATCACATTCGGATATTCGAGGGT
>CAXGQC010000048.1:0-10217 GCA_964011795.1 uncultured bacterium
CTGATCGCCATTGCCGCAGCCAAACCGGATGTTCGATCAATCACCGGTGTGACCTGCAGAGGAACAGGAGCCCCGTCCTCATCAAATTTCCCTTCCGCTGCCATTACGCCTGTAAACGCCTGTGCAACGATATCGGAGCCTCCACGAGATTCATATGGGCCTTTATCACCAAACCCGGTGATAGAGGCGTAGATGAGGTCTTCACGATATTCTTTCAGTGATTCGTAGTCGATTCCCAGCCGCTCCGCCACACCATTTCGGTAGTTGATAAGTACCACATCGATATGTGGAATGAGTCGCTGAATGACATCAACGGCGGCTGGTTTTTTGAGATCGACAGCCAAACTTCTCTTACCCCTGTTTAACGATTGGAAATATTTGCCTTCATTCGGGACCACAGCGGCACTATTGCGCCTTGCCTCACCCTCAAGTGGTTCTACTTTAATGACATCTGCTCCTAGGTCAGAGAGATAAATACCAGCCACTGGACCCGCAATTATTTGAGAGAATTCCAAAACTCGAATATTTCTAAGAGGACCAGTTGCTGCTTCCATCTACTGATCCATCAGTTCTCAACCTCGGGGCAAATCAAGGCCACGAGTAGCGATTATATTTCTTTGGACTTCAGAAGTGCCACCTCGAATCGTAGCTGGCACCGCTCGCAAATACTCTGCTGAATAGCCTCCAGCTATGTCATCTTCATTGATTTTATTAGCATGAAGACCAAACACTCTGGTTGCAGTTAGTGCCACTCGTTGCGACAACTCGGAATTAAATAATTTGGCCGTGGACGCCTCATAATTAGGTACTAGGCCGTTATGCTGCATAGAGATAATCCGAAAGGAAAATTGGAACATCACTTCGGATTCTATGTATCTATCCGCAATCGAGGCTCGAATATTCTCCGTCGCAGGAACTCTATCACCTAACCAATCAAGAAGGCCGGTGAGCGAGCGACGTGCAGCCACT
Organism: uncultured bacterium; assembly: GCA_964011795.1. Taxonomy (GTDB): domain Bacteria; phylum Chloroflexota; class Dehalococcoidia; order UBA2979; family UBA2979; genus UBA2979. The sequence continues at coordinate 970 of CAXGQC010000048.1, forward strand.
GCTCCACCGATATTGGATCGCTCAAAATCAAGTAATGTCATCCCAACGTACCACCCACGATTTTCCTCTCCTACTAAATTATCCGCTGGGACTCTCACATCCTCGAAAAAAATCTCGTTGAAGTAATGATTCCCAGCCATATCCGTCAGAGGGCGAATTGCGATCCCAGAAACTCGAATATCTTCGACTAGTAAGAACGAAATCCCTCGGTGCTTGGACGCTTCTTTATCCGTCCGAACAAGCATAAAAATTGCATCAGCAGTATGTGCCCCGGAAGTCCATATCTTTTGTCCATTGATAACAAAATCATCTCCGTCTCGCACCGCCGAAGTCTGAAGTGATGCGAGGTCTGAACCAGATCCTGGTTCAGAGTATCCTTGAGCCCATACGGTCTCCCCGGCGAGGATTTTTGGCAGATACTCTTTTTTCTGTTCCTCAGTCCCATGGACAATAAGTGTTGGTCCGAGCATGCTGACTCCTGAACCACCGACTCCTGGAGCTCCGGCTCGAGCAAGTTCTTGATTCAAAATAAACTGCTCCATTGAACTCAGTCCGGCACCGCCATATTCCACCGGCCATTGCGGAGCCACCCATTTCCTATTACTAAGTGCAGAATGCCACTCACGTGCAGCGTCCGAAGCTGATGTGTCTGAGGATCCCCTGTCGAACTCCCATGTTCGCTCAGGCGGCCCTTCGCCTCGCTGATAACGCTCAGGAAGCGAATTCGATATCATCGATCTTACTTCAGCGCGGAACTCCGCCTGTTCTGGGGTATCAGTCCAGTCCATAGCTAATTCTCAAGACCAGGTCGTACCAAAATCGGTTTTTCTGATTCTGTATCACGCGTCCACTTAGCCGCTGGAGTTTGAATGATAGGAAGTAAATCAGCAGCATTGTAGGATTTTCTCATTTGAAGTTCATCGGCTTCACCATATGCGGTAGACCTTTGCTTCGCGGTTCGTTTGATAAGAGAGATTACAGACTCCATTTCCTCAGGCGGTAATTCTTCACCAAAAGAGGCTCCGGCTGCGCGAGTTATACTTTCGTTCATGAGGGTTCCACCAAGGTCGTTAGCCCCGGCGTTCAAACACTCACTCACCCCGCGCGGACCCATCTTGACCCAAGACGCTTGAATATTCGGAATTACAGGATGCAAAGACAAGCGTGCCACAGCATGCATTAATAGAGCCTCTCGGAACGTGGGACCTTTTCGAGCCTTACCTTTCAAATATATTGGTGCCTCCATATGGACGAACGGGAGTGGAACAAATTCTGTGAAGCCGCCCGTTTCCTCTTGTAATTCTCTAACACGAATAAGATGTCGAGCCCAATTAACAGGACCATCAATATGTCCATACATGATGGTTGCCGTGGTATTGAAGCCCACTGCGTGAGCGTTACGCATTACCTCGAGCCATTGCTCAGTATTGAGTTTGTCAGGACAGAGATCTGCTCGAATCTCATCATCGAGTATCTCAGCAGCAGTTCCAGGCAATGTACCTAGCCCAGCATCTTTTAGACGGCTCAGGAATTCTTTTAAAGAAAGTTGCAGGGTGTCAGCACCTTGCCAAACCTCCAAAGGAGAAAATGCATGGACATGCATACCTGGCACTGCAGCCTTCACGGTTCGACAAATTTCTAGATAGGTCTCACCTGTGTATTCAGGGTGAATACCTCCCTGCATACAAACTTCGGTGGCGCCGCGCTCCCATGCCTCGATGGTTCGTCTTGTAATTTCATCCAAGTCGAGATCATATGGTAAACCACGTAAATTCTCGCTTAATTTCCCTTTCGAAAACGCACAAAATTGGCAGCGAAAGTAGCACACGTTCGTGTAATTAATATTTCGATTGACCACATATGTAACGTCATCACCAGATACTTCCTTACGAAGCGAATCAGCAGCACGAGCTACGTAGGCAACTTCATCTCCTTGTGCCTCAAACAATCGAGTGATCTCTGCTTCTTCCAGTGGAATGCCATGCATCGCTTTACTGCAAATTTCCTCAATCCGAGACGAAACATTTAGTGATTTATTGGTTCCTAGGCGCTCAAGTAGGTCAGCAGGCAATAGTGCATCACTATCTCCAGGAGACCATGAATCAGTTCGTGCATAACCCAAAGAATCAGAATCCTGTATTACAGAGGTCTGTAAGTTCTTAGTAATCCACTGTTCCCTATCCAAAACGTATTTTGGATAAGCAGTAAGTCTTTCAATGAGCACCCGACCTTCATCCTCCGTCATCCGCGAAAGGAGTTCTAAATGCGGCCACGGGGCTTCAGGATTGACATGGTCAGGAGTCACTGGCGACACTCCGCCCCAGTCATTAATGCCTGCACGTATTAAGGTCCCAAAGGTACCCGGAGTAAGATTGGGTGGCGCCTGTACCGCCATATCAGGGCCAAAAATAATGCGGGCAGTGGCGATCGTCCATAAAAGATCATCAAGATCCGGCTCAGGGGAATTTTCCATTTTCGTGCCTTCCTTGGCGCGAAAATTTTGGATAATAATCTCTTGAATATGACCATATTTGTTCTGAAGATCCCGAAGATCAAGCAGTGAGTCAATCCGCTCTTCACGAGTCTCACCAATCCCGATCAATATGCCAGACGTATACGGTATTTTCAGCTGACCAGCGAGGTCCATGGTATGCAATCGAACTGCTGGATCTTTATCAGGAGATCCAAAATGAGCTTCGCCTCGTTCAAGTAATCGCAGTGAATTACTCTCAAGCATCATTCCTTGTGACGGACATACTTCCCTCAGCAATACCAATTCCTCACGCGTCACTACTCCTGGATTAGCGTGAGGCAACAATCCCGTTTCCTCATAGACAGCCTTAGCTGCGTCAATTAGATACTCAATGGTCGTCTCATACCCCATCGCATTTAGTTCTTCGCGCGCTTGTGGGTAACGTAGCTCAGGCTTATCACCCAGAGTGAATAACGCCTCACGGCAGCCCGCTGCAGCCCCTTCACGGGCAATCTCCACCATTTCATCAATAGTCATGTAAGCCTTTTCGCCTTTTACCGGCGGTTGTGCGAATGTACAATAATGGCAGACATCTCGACACAGCTGAGTTAGCGGGATGAAAACTTTCCGCGAATAGCTCATCGTATTTCCAAACCCAGAGTCCCGTAGATCAGAGGCAATGCCCATCAGATCCCCCAGCGGAGAGTGCATCGCCAGATCTATGATTTCAGCTCTGGTCGGCTGGCTATATTCGGAGGCTAATGTGCTAGCAGTCAATTGGCTCTACCTCTGTCGTTGAAAACCTTTAGTGGATTGTAAATTACTTCGCCTGTTTCTGCTGTTAATGTAGCAGAATAAGAAGATTACAATGACCCCATAGCCGTCGGATCTGCAGCCGCAGCCATCATCTCACGGTATAGTCTTCCTGCTATCAGATGACCGTCTTCATCAGAAATATGTAACTCACTATCCCCAATCTCTTTTGCTAGTAGCTCTCCTTGTTCCAATCTAACCAAAGTGTCTTGCCGGCCGTGCCATATTTCCACATGTTGAGTAACATCAGAAAGCTCAAAACCCCAATCGTCCATCAATAGGGCAAAGTCCTGGGCCAAAGCCTCGGAGGAATGTCTGTCGAAATTTTTTCTTTCAATTGCCCTCGTATCACGGAAATATTCATCTTCGAGTAGCCCTCTGTTCGGCTCTGAGGCAAATAATCGACTGATTCTCCAAGGAATCAAAGCCGATATCCATCGCAAGAATATCCATATATTCGCGGTCCATTTGATCCGGCGCGGAGAAATTTTTTCGAGTCTCTGGATTTCTTTCGCACTCATCTGATGCTCGAAATACTTTCTTGGAGCAACCGATGCCGCGAGAGATACTCCTGTTACTCTAGTTGGCAACATAGTAGCAACTACCAGCGCATGCGGACCTCCAGCAGAAATACCCCAGACACCGAATGTTTCAATCTGCAAATGATCGGCAATAACTTTCACATCATCAGGCCAATCGGTCAATTTCCGCTCTTTGTAATACGTGCTATAACCATACCCAGGCCTATCAGGCACTATTAGCCGAACATTCTGCTCCTCAGCCGCAAAATGCACACCCAATAACTGAAATCTATTACCTGGAGCACCATGAAACGCAAATACAGGTGTACCTGCTGGATCACCATATTCAGCAAAGCCGAGCTTTCTGCCACTCTCAAGTAATAAGACCTGACTCGAGACGTCTCGCGATGCAACCGTTTGAAACGGAGTTACCATTTCAATCCCCCAATTTGAAACCACAATGAGCAGATGCTTATCAGCTTCGTACCTGATCGATTCTAGAGGATCGAATGGAAATGTGTACCGGTTTCTTTACTGGCACAGACGTGAGCGCTAACAACGATATTTTGCGGTATCCTGCGGCATGTAAGTCATTGGAGCGAGAGATGAGACTAGGATTATTAGCCGGGCCAGACGGGAACTGGAAAGAATCTTTAGAAAAGGTTCAAATTGCTGAAGATATGGGTGTTGAATTTATTGCAGTGGGTGAGGCTTGGAGTCAGTCGATTATCCCATGGCTGTCGGTACTGGCAACGAACACGAAAAAGGTTCGTATCGGATCTGCAATCCATAACGTATTCTCTCGGACGCCAGCAGCACTCGCCCAGGAATATTCGATGCTGGACGAATTATCGGAAGGGCGCATGGTACTCGGTCTAGGGTCGTCAGGCGAGTTCGTCGTTGAACACTTCCATGGAATTCCATTCAAAAAACCACTCACACGTATTCGAGAGTATGTAGAGATATTTGACACACTTATTAGTGGTGAAGCCCTGAATTACGAAGGCGAAATATTCCAGATGAGCAGAGGATTCCAACTGCATTACAACCGGCCTCGGAATAAAATCCCTGTGTATGTGGCCGCAATCACCCCAAAATCTATCCATCAGACAGGCGCTATTGCTGACGGTATATACCCAATACATTGGCCACGGGGACTATTCGAGGATCTACGAAGTTCGCTGAAGGAGGGCGCTGCCACCACCGACACACCAGATAAAGAATTTACTATTGCACCATTTACCAAAGTCTCCATCTTAGACGGAACCACGGACGACGAAAAATGGCTTGAAGCCAGAGGGCTCATTCATCATTATGTGAACAGAATGGGGGTCTTTTACTGGCAAATGCTTGAGCGTAATGGGTTTGAAGCTGAGGTTGGGGCATCCCGCGATGCATGGGCAGAACGAGACCGCGAAAAGTCAATCCTGGCCATTTCAGATGACATGGTCAGGGAATGCCAAGTTATCGGGTCAATCGAAGAAGTGAGAGCACAACTCCATGAGCGATCAGATCTCGGAGCAGATGTCCAGATGCTGTATATGCCGGCTGGAAGCCCCGAAGACTTCAAAAGTTGGCTCAGTGACATACTCGCGTAAAATTTGACAGGATTACCCGTAATGACTCAATTTTCAAAGATACTAATTGCCAATCGAGGTGAAATTGCCGTTCGAATTGCGCGCGCAGCCGCAGATCTCGGTATACAGACACTCAGTATTTATTCGGAAGACGATAGCAATTCCTTACATATCAAAAAAACTGATGAGTCTGCGCAACTTGATGGCCGGGGTGCTCGCGCATACCTCGATATCGAACAAATCATTAACGTGGCAAAACTGCATAACTGCGATGCGCTTCATCCAGGATATGGATTCCTGAGTGAAAACGAGGAACTCGCCCAGAGATGTCAAGACGAAAATATCACGTTCATCGGCCCACTACCTTCTACAATTGGCCTTTTTGGAGACAAAGTTCAGGCTCGCGCACTTGCCGAAAGCAACGCGATTCCAGTCGTACCAGGCATTTCCGAACCAGTCTCTTTGGCGGAGGCCAAATCATTTTTTGATTCTCTTGATGGCGCTCCCATGCTGCTCAAAGCCGCCTCAGGTGGCGGTGGAAGAGGTATGCGTATAGTTCGTGAGTCTGGCGAACTTGAGGAGCTGTTTGAACGGGCACAATCGGAAGCTCAACAGGCGTTCGGCAAAGATGGACTATACGTCGAACGACTTGTCGACCAGGCTCGACATATTGAAGTGCAAATCGCTGGTGATTCATCGGGCGAGGTTGTCCATTTCGGGAACCGTGACTGCACACTGCAGCGCCGACATCAAAAACTTATCGAAATAGCGCCTGCTCCGGACCTCGACTCGGAAATGGCCGAACAACTAAACCAAGCGGCTCTAAAAATAGCTAAAGCAGCGAATTATCAGGGTTTGGGTACAGTGGAGTTCCTTGTTAGACCAGATGATGATTTCTTTGCATTCATTGAGACCAATGCCAGACTCCAAGTGGAGCATACGGTGTCTGAGGAGGTTACTGGTACTGACCTAGTCCAGCTACAAATAAACTTGGCACAAGGTCAGACTCTGGAGTCGCTAGGGATCCGGCAAGAATCAATCAGTACACGTGGTTACGCGATCCAGACCAGAGTGAATATGGAAACAATGCTTCCCGATGGCAACACACGTCCTTCGGGAGGTGTACTTGCAGCCTTCGATGTACCTTCTGGACCCGGTATACGTACAGACACGTTCGGCTATGTCGGATATAAGACCAACGCGAGCTTCGATTCGTTGCTTGCGAAGGTAATCGTCTATTCCGGATCCTCCGACTTTGCGGTCGCAACAAATAAAGCCTATCGCGCCTTAAGTGATTTTAGAATTGAAGGGCTTGCCACTAATGTGTCACTCCTGCAGTCCCTCCTCACACTTGAAGACTTCACCAATACACAGATACATACCAGGTATTTGGATGAAAATGTGGCGTCCATCGTCGAAGCTGCCTCCGAATCCCATACGGTCTCATACTTCGAGCCTGAGAAGGCCACAGTGCAAGTCGCTAGTCAAGCTGGCGCTTCAATTGATAATCGCGATCCGCTTGCAGTACTTGCCTTCGGGAAATCGGATGAGGTACAAGGTGGAGCACCGGTTGATCCAGTTGCGAATGATGTCATCGACGTTCCCGAGGGTCTCAGTGCGGTACGTGCACCAATTCAGGGCACTATCGTCAGCGTTGATCTCAAACCAGGAGACGAAGTAGTCATCGGGCAACAAATTCTTGTGATGGAAGCAATGAAAATGCAGCACGAAATCCTTTCGACGGTAAGTGGAATCATTCAGGAGATTACAGTGCAAGCTGGGGATACCGTTTGGGAAGATCACCCTCTAGCACTCATCACAGCATCTGCTCAACAAACAGAGCTCGATGTCGAAGACGAAGAAGTCGACCTCGACCACGTGAGGCCGGATCTGAAAGTTATTCACGACCGGCATGAAATCACTTTGGACGCTTCTCGACCTGATGCAGTTGCGAAAAGACGAGCCACCAATCAGCGCACCACCAGAGAAAATATTGACCAATTATGTGACCCGGACTCCTTCATGGAGCACGGCTCACTAGTACTTACCCCAGGCACGGGCCTTCCAATTGACGAAGTTATACGGAAATTCCCAACCGACGGGATGGTCACAGGCGTAGGCAGTGTGAATGGGGAGTTTTTCGCTGAGCATAAGAATCGCACAGTGATCCTCGGATATGACTATACGGTCCTTGCTGGCACGCAAGGAGCAATCAACCACCCAAAAACAGACCGTATGCTTGAACTGGCTGAGAAATGGAAGCTACCAGTAGTATTCTTCGCGGAGGGCGGAGGTGGTCGCGCTGGGACAGGTGGTAAACGATCCGGAGGTGCATCTACGACGACCCAAGGTCAGGGACGAAGTGAAGGAACATATCGTCCTTTGGATACCCCTACATTTACCCAAATGGGACGTCTCAGCGGGTTAGTACCAACGATCGGCGTGACATCACGTTACTGTTTCGCTGGAAACGCGTCATTACTTGGATGTTGTGACGTCATCATTGCTACCGAAAACTCAAACATTGGAATGGGCGGTCCAGCACTTATCGAAGGTGGCAATCTAGGTATTTTCAGGCCCGAGGAGATTGGCCCGACAGACGTGCAATCCCCCAATGGAGTTATTGACATCCTCGTTGAAGATGAGGTCGAGGCAGTGGAAACTGCTAAAAAGTACCTTTCCTATTTTCAGGGACGGACGACTGAGTGGGAGTCTGCCGATCAACGACTCCTCCGCAAGATCATCCCAGAAAATCGCCTGCGAATATACGATGTTCGGGAGGTTATAGAAACATTGGCTGATACCGATTCAGTTCTTGAATTACGAAAAGAATTCGGTCTTGGGATGGTCACCTCATTCATTCGAATCGAAGGTCGACCAATTGGCGTGGTCGCAAATAACCCAAACTATCTTGCCGGAGCCATAGATAGCGATGGAGCTGACAAAGCCGCTCGATTCCTACAAATCTGTGATGCTTTCGATATTCCAGTGCTGGTCCTATGTGACACACCTGGGATGATGGTCGGCCCCGAAATAGAGAAAACAGCTCTCGTCCGGCATTGCAGTCGACTCTTCGTAACAGGAGCAAACATCACGGTCCCACATGCCACAATAGTGCTCCGGAAAGCCTATGGACTCGGCGCACAGGCAATGGCAGGCGGTAGCTTTAAAGAGCCTTTCTTTGCTGTTTCGTGGCCAACAGGTGAATTCGGAGGAATGGGACTCGAAGGTCAGGTCAAACTCGGATTCAGAAATGAGCTCGAAGCGATCGAGGACCCTGAAGAACGGGTTACCCGATATGACGATTTGGTCGAAGCCGCCTATGAAAGAGGTCGAGCCATTAACTATGGTGTGTCGTTCGGGGTCGATGACGTGATCGATCCTGCTGATTCAAGACAATGGATCAGTAACGCGTTCGGATCTGTGCCACCTCCGCCCCCAAGAGAGGGCAAGAAGCGGCCAAATATCGATACGTGGTAGCAGAAAAATACTAATTCACTACAACTTAGTCATCCTGTGACGTAGACGCGCCCGCAAAGAATCCCTTGTTTCCACTGTTGCGCTCAAGGTTCTTCTTGCTCACGAGCTCGTCAATCGACAGGTTGCGTGTAGCACCAAAGAATCCCTTGTTCTCACTGGCTTTCTGTTGTGATTTTTCTGCCACAACTTCATCAGCAGATTTTTCTGTAGTCACACCAAAGAAGCCTTTAGTTTCCTGACTTTTCTCTGCTAGATTCTGCTGTACACCATCGTCAACTGACTTTTCTTCAGTTGCAGCAAAGAATCCCTTCGGAGCCTCTGCCTGTTCTGTAGGCTGTCCTGGCTCGCTCGCAGCAGAGTCAGTACTTTGTGACTGGTCTGGTT
>CAXGQC010000049.1:0-10162 GCA_964011795.1 uncultured bacterium
AAATCGTTCACTTTGTCAGCCGACATAAAAGCCCCTGGCAGTGGATCCATTTCAAGCGACTGCCAATTGATGAGCTCTACATCTCGATTTATCCGCGGTGATCGTGTGCTACTTAGTGTTGAAATACCCTCGAGTAAATTAGATTTCCCTGACCCATTGGGCCCGTAGATGATATGGATACCAGATTGAGGGTGCCATTCCAATTCCTTGAATGACCTATAATTTTTGAACTTAACTTTGGATAGGCGCATAGTGGCTGAGATTCAGATCCAAATTCCAGGTGTATCTTCCCAGAAAAACTGCACCAGTACACCTTGCGAATCACGTGGATGGATAAAAGTTTCTCTCCAATGACCTCCTCTGGTATGACCTTCTCGGCCTCCAAAGACATTTATACCCTGGTCTCTACATGCACTTAACGCTTGGTCAAAATCAGACACTTGGAACGTCATATGGTGTAGGCCGGGTCCACGCTTGTCCAGAAAATCATGTAGGAAAGAATCTTCACCATAAGGCTCCAGCAATTCGATACGTGATTGTCCCGTAGGCCAGTCCAGCAATCTCGATTTAAAATCGACCCGCCTAGAAGGGTCGTTGGAGCTCTCGGCTGAGTCAGATTTCCAGATGGTGGTTAGCCCGAAAAGCTCTTCATACCAGTCACCGGTAGTGTCACGTGAGGCTGTGACATGGCAGATATGGTTTAGTGCTGTGATTCCAAGATGTCCTGGTTCCTCATCGCTGAATAGTTCATGAACGTTCCAGGCTTGATCTGCCTCATATAGCTGAAAAAGAACTCCTTTGCCTCCTGATCTCGGATGGATGTAAGCATATTTTGTACCTTCGTCATCAATTGATTCGCCCCACGGTTCGATTTGCGAGTCACGTAACTCTTTGATCGCGTCTTCTATAGAAGGGACCCGGAAAGCGAGATGATGTAATCCTGGCCCTGACGGTCCGTCGAGAAATCTTCTGAGATAAGAATCATCATTAGAGGGCTCAATTATTTCGAGCCCGATGTGGGACCGACCAGGCATTGCAAATGTAGTTCCATTGATGTCATCACCATGGAATTCACCTAGCTTTTCAAAGCCAAAGAGATCTTGCCAGAATATGGACGCAGATTTCATGTCGGGGGACGCAATACTCACATGATCCCAATCCAGCGTTGTAATCATATTCCTCCGAGAAGCTTACCTTCGTCCACCGATTTGTTTCGTTTTATGCTCGACGTAGTCAATCAACATGTACTCTCCTAGCTGATCTGGAGTTGAAAAGAATACTCGCCCACCGTTGAGTTTTGCTATCTGATTTACAAACTCTTTTAGTGAGTGACTTCGATCAAGCATGAAGGTATTGATAGTGACCTGTTTTTGAGTAAGTCTCTTAACCGATTTTAGTGTTTCACGTATTGTTACAGGGCTCGGAGGATAGGAGAATCTCGATCGGCCATTTTCCATGTGAGCGGTCGGCTCGCCATCGGACACCATGAGTATTTGCTTGGTACTACCGGTATGTTTGGCCAAAATGTCTTCCGCAAGCATTAGGGCGTGATGCATATTTGTACCAACTACAGTTTCGTCCCAGCTGACAAATGGCAGCTCGTTTGGCTTTAGTTCTCTTGCGTACGCGTTGAAACCAATGACATAGAAAGTATCTCTCGGATACTGTGCCTTGATTAAATTCTGCAGAGCCAGAGCAACTTTCTTAGCGGCTATGAAGGAGCCTCTGAGGGCCATTGACCACGATAGGTCCACCATTAGTACTGTAGCCGTAGTTGTTTGTAGTTCTGAACGATAAATTTCGAAGTCATCCGGATCAAGATGAACAGGGGAACCTCTTCCCTCTCTTTCAAGGGCATTCATGATCGTTTGCTTCATATCTAAGTGGAATGGGTCACCGAATTCATACGGCTTACTTTCGTCGAGTCGTTCACCTTGTCGGCCGTTTTCAGGTACTGGGTGATTGCCGATAGTACCCAACTTGAGTTGTCGGAAGATTTCTCGGAGAGCATTCTCTCCGATCATCCGTGTCCCTCTTGGAGTCAATCGCCATTCGTCACCATCACTCTGAATATATCCAGCTTCTTCTAACACATCCAACAGTTTTTGAAGTTCTTCAAATTCATCTGCAGCGTCGTCGCCAAGAAACTCTCGGAGTTTTTCGAGATCTACCCCGTCCATTTCCCCTCGGTATTGAGCACGCTCCAGTGATTTTTCCAATGAGTCCATGTCATTCATTTGTCTCATTAGTTCAGTTGCTGCTTCAAGAGTTAAGTCATCGCTTCCCCTAAAAGGATATTGGTTTCCTTGATTGCCAGGATTGAGGAATGACAAATTTTCAGCGAGCTCATTGAGTTCTGATTGCAGCTCTGGGTCTCCCAGGCTTGAATTCAACATATCTTGGAGTTGACCCTGCTGGTCACTTGGAAGTGACGACATCAAAGACTGCATAGCACTCATTTGGGCTTGCATTTGCTCCATTAGCTCGTCGAGAGATGTCGGAGGATTTTCTCCGAACATATCTCCATGTTTATTCATGAACTCATCAAAATTTGGTTCCTGTCCCTTCATCCGATCATTCATCATGTCGTTGAGATCTCGAACCATATCCTTGATACGCTCCATGTCCTCTGGAGACATATTTTTCAAAGACTCGTTTAATTGATCGAGCATTTGCGATGACATCGCCTCTTTAAGCCGCTCCAAAAGTTCTTCAAAGCGTTCCCGTGCCTCAGGGGATAAGAAATCATATTCACGTAGTGCAGCAATCTGGCCTGCTTGATTTTCTGGAAGTTCGTTGAGAAAGTCCTGTTTTTTTTGAGCTATTGACTCCAAGAGATCGTTCAACCGCTCCTGCTCCTCGGGATCGATTTCATCACTAGGTTCAGAGTTGTCTGCGTTAGCCGCTGATGTTCGCTCGAGGCTTTCCTGCACGGCCTCTTGTTCTTTCTGAACGACCTCCTCCAGCGCTTCTTTTAGTTCGTCAACTACAGAACTTATGTCAAACTGATCGAGTTTGTCTCGACGTTGCTGGCGCAGATTTTGCAGCATGTCTCGCAGGCCCTGTAGGTTATCCCCTTGGGGCGTTTGCACACCTCGCTGCATTAGGTTGCGAAGTGCATGTTGAAGGTCGCCGAAGTTTAAAAGATCATCCCCTAGTGCTGAAAGCAGGTCGTCAGGATCAAAAGACTCCATACCTTGGGAGCCATCCCAGCTTGAGTATCTAAACGATAAGGTCATTTGAGTTCCCAATCAGTAAGCCACCCTATGTGGATTGAGTTTAGTGCCTTCAGTCGAAAAAACGAACTTCTCCTACGATTGATAAAGAGATTCCCCGCCGACCGTGTCCTTATTCAATAACTTATTTAGGTGCATACCCTCCAATACAAGCTCAATCAGCGAGGCTTGTATCTCTGGTCGGGCGTCAGGATCGATACCGGTTGTGATGTCTCGTAGTCCTGTGACTTTAGACAAAATAGATTCGTAATCAGATGAACTTTTAGCTTCACCGACGTCGATGGACAGGCCTTCACTAAATGTTGATCCCAATCCATCAATATCAATATTCATTGAATCAGTCATGCGATTGAACACCGAGACCACAGCTCCATCAATTAGACGCTGGATAATTTGATCTTCTTTACCCTCTTCAATCGTTTCGAACTCAATTTTTCCCTGCAGTGATGGGACTAGGTAGGATAGATCAGAAATCCGTGGCACAGCTAGTGATTCATTCAGCCTGATTGCCCTGCGGATGGCATTCGCCTGGAGCGCCTCATAACTGGCGATAGACGCTCGGACTGATACGCCAGATCTCTGTGATACGTCAGGCGAACGTCTAGCTAGTCTACTTATTTCAGCGATAATTTCTTTCATATAAGCTGGAGTGTGAAGCTCATAGTTATCTGCGGATATATGGTTGGCTTCGGCCTCCATAATATCCATCTCATGCACTGCACTGGGAGGATAATGTGTACGTATTTGAGCCCCATATCGGTCTTTTAACGGGGTGATAATACGGCCGCGATTTGTGTAATCTTCCGGGTTTGCAGTTGCTACCACAATGACATCCAGCGGAAGACGAATTTTGTGGCCTCGTATTTGGACATCATGTTCTTCCATCACGTTAAGCAATCCTACTTGAATACGTTCGGCCAAATCAGGCAACTCATTTAGTCCGAAAATTCCTCGATTGGTTCGCGGGATCAAGCCATAGTGAATGGTCAATTCGTCTGAGAGGTAAAGTCCTTCAGCAACCTTAATCGGATCCACTTCTCCGATTAAGTCAGCAATGGTGATATCCGGAGTAGCTAGTTTTTCTCCGTATCGCTCCTCGCGATGCATCCAACGAATAGGTGTGCGATTACCCAACTCGTTGACCAGAGCTCTACCTTGAGGTGAGATTGGTTCGAATGGATTCTCTGGCAGTTCGACTCCGTCTATAACTGGTGTCCATTCGTCAAATAGCGAGGTCAGAGATCGGATGATTCTTGATTTTGCTTGGCCTCGTTCACCCAGCAGGATAATATCTTGGCCTGAAAGAATCGCGTTCTGTAGCTGGGGTACCACAGTTTGTTCATAGCCTTCGATCCCTGGGAATATGTCCTCGTCATTTTGTATTTTTGCGATCAGATTATTACGTAACTCCTCTCGGATCGGGAGTACTTGGTAGCCTGCCTTCTTTAATTGTCCCAGAGTCCGTGGTTTGTTCGCCATTGTTCCCCCTTGTTTAAGTTTGACCAGAAGATTTAAGTGTAAGCGACAAGAGTATATGTGGCCCCTAGCCAGTGTGCGCTAATATTTCTAAAACTGCTAGTCGATTTTGAATTGGGAAGATGGAAGCTATGGCAAATACAAGTGGCCTTGTGACACCGGATATTGTTTATCAAGACAGTGATGTTCGTATTGAGCGTCTGCGAGAGATAAGCTCATGGGCGAATAATTCTTATATTATCTCCGACGCAACAGGTGCTGGGCCGGTCATTGTTATCGACGCACCAGAAGGTTCTGAGTCGACGGTGGCTGCACTGGTCGAGAGAGATGTACAGGCACTATTTTTCACCCACCACCACGGAGACCATTGGCAGGGCTACGATGTGTTGCGGGCCGCGACTGCTGCTCCGGCCTACGCCGGGGCAACTGAAACCAATCTTGATTCTTCACGCAACATATTGCCAATTGAGGATGGACAGGAATTTACCATCGGAGATACTCGAATCGTTTCTATGCATACCCCTGGACATACGCCCGGCTCGACCTGTTTCTTGGTGGGGTCTGCTCTGATTGCGGGCGATGTTCTTTTTCCTGGAGGTCCGGGACTAACTCAATCTAACGAAGACCTAAAGACAAGCGTGAAGAGTATTACCTCTCGACTCTATCCTCTATCGCCTCAGACGGTCGTGCTGCCCGGCCACGGCGCTTCCACGACAATTTTTGAGTCTAAGTGGGAATACAATATTTTTGCGGCTCAGCCGTGGGACTCAACGCTAAAGGGTGATGTGGCTTGGATCAGTAATTCTGATTAGTAGCATACTTTTTGCTTGCATTCTCACTGCTATTCGATGTTCATTAAAGTTCAGATAAACGCTGGTCGATTGCTTCAATTTGGGACTTAGCAGATTCAAGCTTATTGTGCTCCTTCTCAACAATTTCGGCGGGAGCTTTGGATACGAATTGAGGGTTTTGGAGCTTAAGGTTTTGCCGCGCAATTTCTTCTTCTAAAGAGGCCCTTTCTTTTTCGAGTCTCGTGCGTTCTTCGGCTAGGTCGAATAAGCCTCCAAGAGGGAGAATCACTGTCCCTGCTCCTGTTATTCCAGAAGCAACTTGTTCAACCGGTGCCTCGGATGCCGAGTGCACGATATGTAGAGGGTTAACTTTTGCGAGAGCTGTTATTGCTGAACTCAGTCCCACCAAATCATCGAATGTGGATTCACTCGCGATATAACCCTCAATATCTCTGGCGGCATCAACCTTTTTTTCAGCCCTTATATTCCTAATAGTGCGGATGAAATCTTGGATATTCGTGAACATCTCCTCGGCCGTCAAATCTCGCTGGCCGTCACTATCCTTATTTGAGGGATAGTGCTCTACGATGAGTGCTTTTTGTTGAGTGCTTTCGTGTTTGGACTTTTCAAGCCTTTGCCATATTTCTTCGGTGATGAATGGCATGAATGGGTGTAACAGTCGAAGAACTGTATCGAGTGTCTCGGTAAGGATAATTATTGGGGAGTAGTTGCCTGACCGTATCCGTATCTTAGCTAACTCTAAATACCAATCCGCGAAATCATCCCAGAAGAAGTCTCTTATCTGTCGGATTGCCTCAGAGAGTTCATATGAATCCATGAGACGCTGAACTTCTTGCACTAGGTGTGTGAGCCTCGATTGAATCCATCGATCCTCTAACGAATGTTCTACTATTTCACCTGGCACTTGATCCGCATATTCCTCCCGTAGTGAAATAACGAACCGTCCGGCATTCCAGAGCTTGTTTGAAAAATTTCGGCCTGATTCGAGCCGATCTTCCGTGAGACGTTGATCGTTTCCTGGGCTTGTGCCCGAAAGCAAAGCATATCGAAGGCCGTCGCACCCATACTGATCAATTGTTTCGAGAGGGTCTACGCTATTACTCAATGACTTTGACATTTTGCGGCCATCGGCAGCTCTTACAAGGCCATGTAAATAGACTGTGTCGAAAGGAACTCTGCCGTCCATGTTATATAGCGACAGCATAATCATCCTCGCAACCCAGAAGAAAATAATGTCGTATCCGGTTTCCATGACCTGAGTTGGATAGAATCGGTCGAGATCTGCTCCCCACTCACCGTTAGTCTCATTAGGCCAGCCGAGTGTGGAATGGGGCCAGAGACCGGATGAAAACCAAGTGTCCAATGTATCTTCATCTTGTCGAATATCTTTGCAACCACAGGAATCACATTCCTCAGGATCTGTAATTGCCACCGTCAGATAATCGCACTCATCACAATACCAAACTGGAATTCGATGACCCCACCATATCTGTCGAGAAATACACCAATCCCTGATGTTTTCCATCCAATGAAGGTAGGTTCGTTCAAATCTTGGAGGAACAAAATTAATCTTCTTATCCTTGACGGCGTCTATGGCCGGTCCTGATAGAGTTTTAGCATCAACCCACCACTGCTCTGACAGTAGTGGTTCGATTACGGTGGAGCATCGCTGGCAATGGCCGACAGAATGGTTGTATGGATCTATGCGTTCTACTAATCCCAAGTTGGCCATATCTTGTACGATTTGGGAACGTGCTTCCAAAAGACTCAGCCCGTTGTATGCACCGGCACGCTGATTCAAGGTCCCATCTTTTTCTAGAATATTTATGATTTCTAATCCGTGCCGTTCTCCGATTTCAAAATCCACTTGATCATGAGCAGGCGTGACCTTTAAAGCCCCGGATCCCGATTCAATAGATACAGCATCATCGGCAATTATCGGAACTAGTCTGTCCGTAGTAGGTACCCGACAGAGTTTCCCAATCAGGTGTGAGTACCTCTCATCTTTCGAATTGACTGCTACTGCGATGTCAGCGGGGATAGTTTCGGGTCTGGTGGTTGCGATGATGATCGCATCACTCGTGTCTGCTATTTCATACCGAATGTGCCAGAAGGACGTATCTTCGTCCTCATACTCGACTTCGATGTCAGAGATAGCTGAATGGCAACCGACGCACCAATTTATGAGACGTTCAGCCCGGAAGATAAGTCCATCTTCGTATAGATTCTTGAATGTGGTGCGTACAGATAATTCACGGTTGGCGTCCATCGTGAAGGCTTCACGCTCCCAGTCAGCAGAAGCCCCGAGCCGTTTATGTTGACTACTGATTCTGCTTCTACTTTCATTGACGAACTCCCATGTTCGTTCTAAGAATGCTTCTCTTCCGATATCGTGGCGGGATAAACCGTCAGCTCGGAGTTGTCTTTCGATGATTGCATTCACGGCGATAGCGGCATGATCTACGCCCGGTAACCACAGCGTGTCATGCTGGAGCATGCGATGCCACCGTGTGAGGGAGTCTTCAATAGTCGCCGTTAACGCATGACCGGTATGAAGTTCTCCGGTTAGATTAGGCGGTGGCATGATTATCGTGAATGGGTCATTCCCTTTGTTCTGTGGCGCGAACAAACCGTTATTTTCCCACCAGCTATATATTCTCCCCTCGACCGAAGCCGCGTCATAGGCTGTGGACATCTGTGATTCGTCTGAAAAGAAAGTGGATATTTTGCTCATGTTCTGTTTTGAAATGTATCAGGGTCCATCTTGAATATATTGCGGCTTTATGCGCATTATTAGTCTCTTGTCAGCTGCACCCACCGTCAAGCCTAGGACGCAAGACGCAAGAAACTTATTATCAATGCTAACGTTGCTGGTGACTTGGTAACTTTCGTTGAAGTATGAATCAAGCCTGAAGGAAATTTCAAATGGTGCAAACTTTAGGAATAAATTATCCGGCAATAATTGTGAAGGATATGGAGGAGTCGCTTAAATTTTATGAGAGACTCGGTCTGAAACCTCTGTATGTTGAGCCGAATCGCGATGACCCGGAATCTATTGTCGCAGTTCTGTACACCGGCGGTGGCGACAGTTTTATTCAGCTAGTAGGTCCCAGGTCTCCTGGTTCGGTGAATATTTCAGAGGCTACGCCCGGTGTAGGTTCGATGCAGTATTTATCATTCAATATATCGCTCGAGCAGATGAACAATATGTGGGATGAAATGTCGAGGTCAGGCGTTCAGGGCTCTGAGCAGATTAGCCGAGGTTTTGAACGATTGGTGTTTCTAGAGGATCCTAACGGAGTGCTGATTACCTTGACAGCTTGGGGTATTGAACCACCAACAGACTTGCCTCGTGCATTGATATTGCAGCGCGCGTCTAGTTTGCGCGAGCAGGAAGGGGCGGCTTTCATAGAAGACAACCACATTGAGGCCGCTATAGAGTCGATACGAAAAGATTTGGCTAGTGGGTGACAGCCGGGCCCATGGCTCATGGGATTGGAAAAACATTCACGTGTTTTGTTACATACGGTCGGAATCGAAAGTTCATAAACGTTTGACTATGTCTTCTGACGACAATTTTTGATAGAATTCACAGGTCTGCCGCACAAATTGACCATACGGTTCGGGCGATGTTAATTTTCGGGAGCCAAGATAAGGAAAGAGGTTTTGGTTCTGATGGATTCTGAAACTGCACTTTATGTGAATTACCTGCCAGTTTTACTTGGTGGGGTAGTAGGTTTCATTCTTATATTCACGGCCTTAATTGGATCTAGACTCCTTGCACCGTTTTCCAAAGAACGACAGAAATTGACCACCTATGAGTGCGGGATGCTGCCGATACGGCGTGCATCCACCAACATAGGAATGCGCTTTTACCTTTATGTGATTCTCTTTATTGTTTTTGACGTGGAAGCTGTCTTTATCTTCCCGTGGGCGATGTCCTTTTTGGGTATTGGTGCTTTCGCTTATTGGACGATGGTTCTGTTCATCACGATATTGGCATTATCTCTCGGGTATGCCTGGAAGAAAGGAGCCCTCCAGTGGCGATAACACCAGCCGATCCTGCAGCTGTCCCAGTAGAGGCGCCGGTAACTACGCCGGACCTACTCCCTGACATACCAGTCATACCATCGGAACATCCATTTGAGGCACCGTTACTGACTCCGTCTCAACTTGTCCCAGGTAAAGCCTTGTATAAACAGGTGTTGCCTGGTGTTATTCAAGCTCCACTCGACCTGCTCTTAGGAGCCTCCCGGAAATCATCTTTGTGGCCGATGACGTTTGGTTTAGCTTGTTGCGCAATAGAGATGATTGCAACATATATGGCTCACTACGATCTCGATCGATTCGGTATCGTCCCGTGGCCATCGCCGCGGCAATCTGACGTAATGATTGTGGCTGGGACTGTAACCAAGAAAATGGCCCCAGCGGTGAAGCTTCTATACGAACAGATGCCTGGGCCAAAGTGGGTTATTTCGATGGGGGCCTGTGCAACTAATGGCGGTCCATATACGAGATACGATCGTGTGCTCCAAGGGGTTGATAAAGTCATTCCTGTGGATGTGTATGTTCCTGGATGCCCGCCACGACCGGAGGCCCTTCTCGATTCGTTCATTGCTTTGCAGGAGCTCATCATGG
>CAXGQC010000050.1:0-10034 GCA_964011795.1 uncultured bacterium
GAAGGGTACCTCAACTAAATATTTTACGAAAGGCATTGACTTGAGATACACTTGAGCTCCTCGGAGGATGACTATGCCACTGTATGAATATTACTGTGAACCGTGTAACGGAGTGTTCGAACTCGTGAAGCCTGTTCGCGAGGCTGAAAAGAATCAATTATGTATCGAGTGCCACGCTGAGTCGGGGCGGATTATGTCTCGGGACTGGGCCGCGTTTACATTCAGAGATGGCTTTCCACGTAAAATCCCGGATGATGGAACTTACTGGCATTTAGGTCAAAAAGTCTCTAAGCCTATGACTCGGTCGGGACCCTTGGGCCAACATCCTGAGCTGCAAGCAAAAGGTACACCCGAACATCTTCCACCGAATATCGAAGAAATTCAACGTTTCGAGGCTATGAAAGATATTGAGCGTGAAGGCAAGGAAGCCATGGGGGCAGAGTATGTTAATTCTGAGTGGAGCGTGAACTCGGATATGCCTCAAAGACTGGCTCAACCCACCTCTAATCAGCGAGTCCAACGCGAGAGGTCAGCATTTTTTGAACGAGAGAAAATTAAAAACCGTCGTACGAATTCAAAGCTTGCCAGAGAACGTGCCCTTCGGAGCAAGAATACTTAGGTTGAATCAGCTGCCTTAGAGCTCCTGTGTGAATAGATTAAGTAGCCGAGCAAAACAACACATCCGGCTAACGCGAATGTGGCTCTGCGACTAGATAACTCAGCTACTATCCCTCCTCCTAGGCTTCCAATCAGTATGCCGGTGGCAAAGGCCATGGATAATAGACTTGCAACAGTTGATTGCCCCAGAGTTCTTCCGACTTGCACCTGTGTCGCTGCCGCAATGACCTGGGTGATGGCGCTACCGGTACCGGCCCCGAAGATGAATGCGATTAACAGAATCCAATAGTTGCTACTGAACGCTCCGGTAAAGTATGCAACAACTACTAGCAGCGTACCGAATGCAGCCATTTTTCGCTTTGGGTATCGATCGGCGAGGGGACCAATTAACGGTTGCAGCGCTCCTCCTGCAAATTGTTGCCCACCTATTAATACTCCCACCGCGGTCGCGCTGGTTCCTAAATCTTCTTCGAGTAGTACTGGAATAAATGTAAAGGACACTCCGATCGCACAGGACACAGACGCTCGAAGAGCAAATATAGCTTGTACAAGGGGATTTGCGCATATGGTGCTCCAACTTATTACGTTTGCTGACGAACTTGCACGTGACAAATCTTCAGATGTTTTATCGCTGCTACCCATACGGAAACTTCGCGATATTTTGGAGTCGGATGGCAGGCATGTTGAAACAAGTATGGTGGCGAGCAAAAATAGACCTGCCATTGCAACGAAGATAATATTGATGCTTGTATAGTCTCTCAATATTCCTGCAGCTAGTGGTCCAAGCCCAAAACCGACGAAGTCGAAGAGCGTGAAGGTACCCATATATTTTCCTTCTTGTCCCCTAGGGGTTATCGATCCAATGTACGATTGAGACATCGGGAAAATAAGAGCAGATCCAATGCCGGAAAATGCTCTGAAGAAGACGATTTCGACTACGGATCCAGAGAAAAACCAACCTATAGCGGTGATCACATATGTGAAGAGGCCGAAGGCCAGGAACCATTTTCTACCAAATCTATCGCCGAGGCGTCCAACAAAGGGTGAAATCGCAAGTTGTGTCACGGTAAAAGCAGGGTATGCTAATCCTCTTGCAATATCGTTACCGCCCATCTCGCCAACAAAAATTGGAATTATGGGGGTGGCCGCTCCGAGTCCCATGGTGGCCATCATCATGGCGAACCCAACAATTAGAAATCCTCGAGAAAGCATTGATTAATGGTAGAGGACCTATAGAATGGGTCAATCGATAAATTCAACATAACTTTTTGTTTTACTGGAGGTTCAGTATGGAAACGAGGTATCTTGGCAATTCGGGCCTAGAAGTCTCACTAGTGGGATTAGGTTGCAACAATTTTGGTAGGAGGTTGGATCAAGCGCAGACGAGCGAGGTGGTCAGCGCTGCAATTGATAAAGGGATCACTCTTTTTGACACCGCTGATATCTACGGCGGCGAGGGAAGATCCGAACAATACCTAGGTAACGCTATCAAGGGCAAACGTGAGAACGTCATAATAGCAACAAAATTTGCTGGTGATATGGGTGAAGGGCCAATGAAGCGAGGGGGATCTCGGAAGTACATCATAGAGGCAGTGGAAGACTCATTACGGCGTCTGGATACTGATTATATAGATTTGTATCAGATGCATTTCCCGGATTTACACACGCCAATCGAAGAAACAATGAGGGCTCTGGATGATCTTGTACGGCAAGGTAAAGTCCGATATCTAGGCCATTCTAATTTTACTGGATGGCTCATTGCGCACACCCATCATGTGGCTATGCGGGATGCTCTCCATCCGTTCATTTCAGCGCAGAACCACTTTCATCTTCTAAATCGGGAAGTCCAACCAGATGTACAACCAGCTTGTGAGAAATTTGGTCTCGGTATACTCCCATACTTCCCTCTCGCTTCAGGATTATTGACAGGGAAATACCGTAAAGGATTAGAGCGTCCGCAGGGTGCAAGGCTAAGCGATGGTCCGATGGCTGACAGGATGTTGACTGAATCGAATATGGATAAAGCAGAAGCACTATTTGAGTTTGCTGCCACGAGAGGACACACATTATTAGAATTAGCGTTTTCTTGGCTTGCGCAACAGCCTGCGGTCTCATCGGTTATTGCCGGAGCTACGAGCGTAGAGCAAGTAGAATCGAACGTAGAAGCTACTAATTGGATATTGACGGATGAGGAACTGGCACAAATAGAGGATTTATTGGCTGATATCTCCTGACTCGTGTGGGTCCAAAATATGGTTATAGAGCACACAGAACTGCGAATTACTGCGTTGGATATCGCACGGCCGGGAGCCTTAGAGCAAATTAGAAGCTATTTTAGAGATGATCGCGATATTGGTGCATACGCACTGGCCTACATGAATCCTCTTCGCATTAACCGCGGTGATTTTTACCAGAAGTTTTTAAATTCTTCAACTTATTATTTCTGCTCGAGCGGCGAGCGAGCCGGGTTGGTAGTACTGACTAAGGCAAGTAATCCGCTGCTGCAAGTCTTTGGCGATCCCACTGTCATTCAGAGCGCACTCAAAAGAATCCCGGTTGCAAAAGCCAGATATCTGGCGACCGCGAGTCCTCATCATGAAGAGGTGCTAAGTCAGAGTTACCGTTTGGACAATATTCTGCGAATGAGTCGGATGGGTTTAGCGCCAGAGAATTTTATTGAAGGCACATATAAGTTTAATGATATTGAACTAGTGAGATTGCATGGCAAACAAATACACGAAATTAATAATTTATACCGTGAGAGTGATGGCCCATATGTATATTCCGCCAACGCTATCGATCATGGAGTCTATTGGGGTGTGAGGAATAGAGACCAATTAGTTGCTATTTCCGGGACTCATGTCGTCTCAACCGTGGAGAGGATCGGAATTGTGGGAAACGTCTTCACTAAACATGGATTTCGTAGCCGAGGCTTTGCTCAAATGGCGACTTCGGCAGTAACTCGATCCCTCATAGATATGGGCTGTCACGATGTGGTTCTGAGTGTGGATCCGAATAACGGACCAGCAGTTAATGCGTATAAGAAATTAGGCTTTAATCTGAAATCTAGCATAATTGAGTCAAGGCTGCGGAGTCGCCCGAAATTTAAGGTTGCGCAGACACTAAATCGTCTAGGGTTGAATAGATGGATTTGAACTTCGTTGGCCTAGTGACGCCTGTGCAGAATATGAAAAGAGGAGACTGATGAGTGACCAGACCGTCGTTGGTGCAGTAGCCAATTCAAGCCTAGCTGCTGCGGGAGTTGCTCGGATCGACTGGGCATTCAGAGAGATGCCAGTGCTTAAGGGGATTCGTAAAAGATTTGACGAGACCAAGCCGCTTGCAGGACTTAAATTGGCAGCGTGTCTGCATGTGACCACTGAAACGGCAAACTTGATATTGACTCTGAAGGATGGCGGCGCGGACGTTCGTCTTTGTGCTTCCAACCCACTCTCAACGCAAGACGACGTAGCTTCGGCTCTACTACACAACTATGGTATTTCTACGTGGGCAATAAGTGGAGAAGATACTGACACCTACTATCAACATTTGAATGCCGCACTTGATTTCGGACCACATGTCACGGTGGACGACGGAGCCGATCTTGTTGCAATCCTACATAGCACTAGGAAAGATCTCTTGTCCGGGTTAGTGGGTGGCACCGAGGAGACAACTACCGGGCTCACTCGGGATCGAGCTCTGGCAGCATCAGGAGAACTTCAGTACCCAATTATTGCGGTGAATGACGCGGACACCAAACACTTTTTTGATAACCGTTATGGGACTGGCCAGTCAACACTTGATGGCGTGATAAGAGCCACCAATATCCTAATCGCAGGGAAGGTAGTAGTGGTGAGTGGCTATGGCTGGTGCGGCAAGGGTGTAGCGCAGCGAGCAACTGGGCTAGGGGCCAATGTTGTGGTTACCGAGGTCGATCCTGTGAGAGCCTTGGAAGCTGTAATGGATGGCTTTAGGGTGATGCCTATAGCGGAGGCCGCCAAACTTGGGGACTTATTCATTACGGTTACTGGCAATACTGATGTTGTTGGAGAGTCAGCTTTCGAGGTTATGAAAGACGGAGCGATACTCGCCAATTCAGGGCATTTTGATGTAGAGGTCAATGTGCGATCTTTGTCTGACATGTCGGAGTCTGTTCAGATGTTACGGCCCTTTGTTGAAGAATATCGATTGACTGATGGCAGGGCTTTGATAGTTCTAGCGGAAGGTCGAGCTGTCAATCTAGGGGCTGCAGAGGGCCATCCAGCTTCCGTAATGGATATGTCCTTTGCAAATCAGGCTCTTTCGGTAGAGTATCTGGTAAATCAACATCAAACCCTTGAGAATCAAGTATATTCTGTGCCTCGAGACATCGATAATGAGATTGCACGACTCAAGTTGGAATCCATGGGGGTTGAAATCGACTCTTTGACTGCGCAGCAGGAAAAATATCTCAATTCCTGGCAGGAAGGCACCGAATGACAATTACTCTATTTTCAAGTGAGTCAGTAACTCAGGGTCATCCTGATAAGCTTTGTGACCAAATATCTGACTCAGTGCTGGATGCCCTACTTTCTCAAGATCCAACGTCTCGCGTCGCCTGCGAAACGGCCACTACTACTGGAACTATATGGGTGTTCGGAGAAGTTGACACTGGTGGCTACGTTGACATTGAGCAACTAGTCAGAGAGACAGTTCTTCAAGTAGGTTATTCGGGTCATGAGTTTGGATTTGACGGGAACTCTTGTGGTGTTCTGAACTCAATTTCAGGTCAATCACCAGATATTGTGAGGGGAGTTGATCGATCGAGTGAGACAGATCCATACGATCGCATAGGTGCAGGCGATCAGGGAATGGTCTTCGGCTACGCATGCGATGAAACTGAACAAGATTTTGAGAATAATCATGCCACGACGAGCAGTGATGGATTTCACGGTCGGTTCATGCCGCTGCCAATTTCACTGGCGCATGATTTGACCAAAAAATTAGACACAGTGCGCAAATCTGGCACAATACCTTGGCTTGGTCCAGATGGAAAGAGCCAAGTCACGATTGCGTACGAGGATGGCAAACCTAGCTATATAGATACGGTGTTGATTTCGGCCCAGCACCTTCCTGACGTTTCGATGGAAACTATCCGAGAGGCATTAATCGAGGAAGTGATAAAAGATACCTGTCCTGGATACCTGCTCAATGCTGCTACCAAATATTTAGTCAACCCGACCGGTAGATTTGTGACAGGAGGGCCCATGGGTGACGCTGGCCTGACTGGACGGAAAATTATCGTTGATACTTACGGGGGTGCCGCCCGTCACGGCGGTGGCGCATTCAGTGGCAAAGATCCGTCCAAAGTTGATCGCTCAGCTGCGTATGCTGCTCGGCATGTGGCAAAGAATATAGTTGCGGCAGGCCTAGCTAGTCGCCTTGAGGTCCAAATTTCCTACGCTATAGGCGTTGCTCAACCGGTCTCCGTTCTGGTCGATTCATTTGGAACCGCGATTAGCGCAGATCTTGATCTAGCCAAAGTTGTCGAGGCTCATTTTGATCTCCGGCCTAGGGCAATAATCGAGAGATTCGACCTGACGCGACCAATTTATCAACAGACAGCCAGCTATGGTCACTTTGGCAGGAACGATCTAGAACTTCCTTGGGAACAGATCGATATGGCTGAGTCGCTCCGTGAATTCCGATAAGCAAATTACCGTCAGAAAGAATTGCGATAAAGGATGTTAGCAATAATTTTGGCGGGCGGTCTTGGATCGAGACTTCTCCCACTGACGGAGAAGCGGCCTAAGTCACTTATACCGGTGGCCGGTCGACCGTTAGTGACTTATCTCTTAGATCAACTCTCACTCGCCGGTGTAGATCACTTTGTATTCGCTGTGTCAGAGGCGACTTACTCACTTTTGCGCACTGGCATCGGTTCTAGTTACAAAGGAATTCCCGTCGATTATTCAGTCGAGTCTCGCGCACTTGGGTCAGCCGGCGCGATTGCCTTGGCGACACAAGCTTATAAACCTCAAGGTAGTTTTTTTGTGGCAAACGGTGATGTTGTTACGCTTTCTGATTTGTCCCAGATGTTAGAGATACATCTCAGCTATGGGAATTCAGGAGCTCAAGTGTCGATCCTCCTCCATGAGGTCCCCGAGGTTACTCACTACGGAGCTGTGGAAACTGCCGGGTTGCGAATATCGAGATTCTTAGAGAAGCCGCAAGCCGGCGAGACAGATTCTAATCAAATAAATGCTGGCGTTTGGCTATTTGAACCAGAAATATTAGACACCCTCAAAAATGGCGTATTCAGTCGTGTCGAGGAAGATTTATTTCCTAGACTTGCTCAGAGCGGAGCGGACATCATCGGCATACCCGATGGGAGTGCATATTGGGCTGATGTGGGTGTTCCGGAGATGATTCTAGAGGTAAGCAGATATCTTCGGTCAGAAACTTCGCCGTCAGGGCTGATTGCGAATGAGGCCATGGTTAACGAATCGGCCTTGATTGTGTCTTCAGAAGTTGGATCAGGATGTCAAATAGAGAAAGATGCCTATATTAAAGACTCGTGTGTTTGGAATAATGCATTTGTTGGGGTAGAG
Source organism: uncultured bacterium (assembly GCA_964011795.1). GTDB lineage: Bacteria > Chloroflexota > Dehalococcoidia > UBA2979 > UBA2979 > UBA2979. The sequence continues at coordinate 7,209 of CAXGQC010000050.1, forward strand.
GCCCGTATCATCCGATCCATAATTGGTGAGGATACTGTTATTGGTGCCGGCGCTGTGCTGCAGGATATTATTACCGGTCCAGGCACGATCATTCAATCTGGGGCACGATTGTCTAATATGAGAATGAGTAGTAGGGGTAATCACCGAGGGAACGGAGGGCCTGGCGGTGGATAAATCAGGTCATATTCACCCAATTGCTTTCGGTACAGACGGATGGCGAGCCGTCATAGGAGATGAATTTACTTTTGCGAATGTGGATTTATTGGCGAGAGGATTTGGAGAATGGTTCCTCGCCTCTAATCACCGTGAGCGTCCCGTACTAATAGGGTATGACACAAGATTTTTATCCGATGAATTCGCTACTACTATTTCTGAATCACTAAGTAGAATGTCTATCCAGGTGTTTCTGTCTGAATCGCCGATTCCTACCCCAGCGCTTTCATGGTCAGTTACTGACATGAATGCCGGAGCCGGGATCATGGTTACAGCCAGTCATAATCCCGCACGCTACAACGGTATAAAGATAAAAACCTCGGATGGCATGTCAGCAGACGAGAGCGTAACTGACCAGATTCTTGATGTTGTTGGACGAGTTAGAGATAGGCTGGATGGTCATTCTCGCTCGAATAGCACTCGGGTGATTCTGAAGGACTTTATGCCGTCCTACATTCAGCAGATCGCGAGTCAGGTAGATCTAGAGCTTATTAAAAACTCGGAGTTATCAGTAGTTGTTGATGGGATGCACGGGGCAGGAAGTGGAATTTTTTCACAAATATTCTACGAATCCAACGTTAGTGTGCATGAGATACGTCGGGAGTCAAATCCGTTATTTCCGAATATGCGGGCTCCAGAACCGATTGCGATTAATCTTTCTTCGACTATGGAGTACGTAGGTGCGGACAATAAGATACAGTGCGGTTTCGCCTTTGACGGTGACGCTGACCGATTTGGTTTGGTGGATGAGGCAGGGCAATTCATAAGCTCACTGGATACATTTTCTTTGTTGACCGATGGAGCCTACCGTGTGAGAGGTGATAAGGGTCCGGTGGTGCGCTCGTTAACGATGTCGACACTAGTTGATCGGATAGCCGAGGCTTATGGGCAGCAAGTTTTCGAGACTAAGGTAGGTTTTAAATATCTGGCTCCCGTAATGCTGGAAAAGGATGCGCTTATCGCGGGCGAAGAATCTGGTGGGACGGCATTTCGAGGGCACGTCCGCGAACGTGATGGGCCACTGTCAGCGTTACGAATCATGGAGCTCATGGCGACTACCAAGAAACCACCTGGAGAGCTTTTGCGGTCGCTTCATGAGCTGTATGGTGAGCGTTCTTATGACCGCTATGATCTTGCAGTGACTTCAGAAGTTACCGAGAGACTAATGGACAGGTTGGAATCAGAAGTTCCCAACAGCATCGGCGAACTTTCCGTGATCGGGACGGATAGGATAGACGGTTTTCGATATCTGCTCGAAAATAATTCTTGGGCAGCTGTTAGATTATCTGGCACCGAGCCTTTGGTACGTGTTTACGCTGAGACAGAAAATCGCCGTTCAACGGAGTTGGTGATCGAGGATATTGTTAAATCTATTGAGGTTCAGAATGTCTGATTTATATGTAAGCCAGGAGACTGACTTTATGGAGCCTTCCGACATTGCTAAATCACTTGCCACCAAATTTTCTGTTATCGACGCAGTAAGAAAGATAGATAAAGATAACTTTAGAGGGACTCTTCTCGGTTTAGCTGACCAGTGTAGATCTGCTTGGAATCTCGGGCACACTTGGCAAATGCCCGAGTCGATGCGTCAGCCGAAAAGAGTGATTGTGGCTGGCGTGGGAGGATCGGCAATTGGAGCTGACGTAGTCGCGACCTGTGCAAGGTTAGTCACACACGTTCCGGTCGAGGTAACGCGAGACTATACATTGCCACCGCTTGATAAGGATTGCCTAGTGATGGCTTGTTCTTTTTCCGGGGAAACTGAGGAGGCTATTAAACCGTTCGAAGAGGCTGCCGCTGCTGGAGCGATGTGTCTGGCTGTCACCACCGGTGGTGCACTGGAGAAAGCAGCTTTAAAACTTGGTGCCCCATTGGTCACTTACCGTTGGAATGGGACCCCAAGGAGTGCGATTGGATACGGCGTATTTTTACCGTTAGCTATACTCTCTCGACTCGGCTTATTCGAGATCAGTGATCAAGAGGTGCAGCGTGTAATCACCAACTTGGAGGAATTATCTGAGAAGTGGGCTTACCCAGTGGTCGATGACATTGTTTCTTTACCGGCACTCATCGCGTCAGAAGTGTTAGATCGGATTCCATTGATAGTTGGCGCTGGATTTCTCGGCGTGGCCGCTCGCCGATGGGCTGGTGAACTTGCTGAAAACTCTAAGTTATTAGCTGTTCCAGTCACGGTTCCAGAATTCAATCATAATCTTCTCGAAGGAGCCGTGGCTGATGCACTCCGATATCAGCGGAATGGCACTACTGATCCGTGGTTTGTCATTTTATTGGATGCCGAACCAGTACATCCTCGAAATCGACTCAGGATGGATATTACTAGAATGCACTTTGAAGAGGCGGGTCGGAAAGCTTGGCACGTAGATGTTGGTGGGACAACCCCACTCGAATCTATCATGCGGGCATGTACGCTTGCTTCATGGACGTCTTTCTACTTGGCTCTGTATTCGGGTATTGACCCCACAACTGTCGATATATTGGCTCAATTTAAGCGAGATATCAGCAACGCCACTGAGAGCTCCTAATTTTCAATAATTTCTGTTTCTTCTAGCTTTGGTTGTTTATGCCTAGCGCAATCAACCTACAAAAACTATC
>CAXGQC010000051.1:0-9349 GCA_964011795.1 uncultured bacterium
GAATCGTAGCTGTACGAGGACCATCGAATTTAAAGGATGCTGCTTCCTCTTCAGAAAGAATCAATCGGCCAACTTTACTTGAGAGCGTGAATTCGTCTCGATCCACGGTTGATAAGAAGCTCCCACTAAATGTTTCGCTATTGCCTGCACCGTATAGTGGCGCCGTGTCAAAATATCTGATGCCGATTTCATATGCTTTTTCGAGAGTGTGATATGCGACCGACTGATCTAGCTTACCTAGGGGAGCACCTCCCATTCCAATTTGAGTAACTTGGACCTCTGTTGATGCAATTGTCGATGTTTTTAAATCAGTATTCATGAATGGCCCTTTTGTTCTGGGTTATGCCAAGGTCGATAACTGGCACCGACTACGGGTAGTATATCCTTCGTGTCACTTGATACTGAGAATGGTTTGATGGCTAGGCACTGTGACCTAGCAAACGTATCCGGTAAGGAGAGCCAGAGTGGTTGACAAAGATATTACGAAGCGACCATTACATGGGATAAAAGTTCTTGAAATTGCTACGATTCTCGCTATTCCTTCCTGCGCTGTTCATCTCTCTGACATGGGTGCAGAGGTGATTAAGGTCGAATCATTGACCGGCGACCCACACCGATATGGGATAGGCCCCATACTGCCTAACGAAAGCAAGGGTTTTACAGTAATTAATAGAGGAAAGCGAAGTATCGCTCTTGACCTTGGTAAGCAAGAGGCAGCTGAAATTATTGAAAAACTAGTTAAACAATCTGACGTAGTCTTGCTGTCTCTCAAGCTAGCGGATTTGCAAAAATTCGGACTGCGTTACGAAGATCTACGCGAATGGAACTCATCTCTCATTTACTTGGAACATGCTCCGTATGGTCCCAAGGGACCGTTTAGTCAAGAGGGAGGCTACGACGTTGTTGCGGCAGGTATGTCTGGCTTGGCATCCATTTTGGCAAGAGATATTAACGGAGTTCCGTCAGACCTGACCCCAGCAGTGGCCGACTGGGCCACAGGCCTTGCGTCAGCGTTGGCAGTGGTGACCGCTCTACTTCATCGCAATACCACTGGTGAAGGTCAAAAAGTCAGCACTAGCTTACTTCAGACGTCACTCATTCTTGCAGGGAATCAGATTCACTGGTTTGCTGCCACAGATCCTCCAGCATGGGAACGAGTAGTACAGGAGCTCGCAGAAGGACAGGCCAAAGGCGCAGGATTTGATGAACAGAGAAGTGTTTTTAAGAGAATCACTAATCCTGGAAGCGGACCTGAAACAAATACATATTTCCGGAATTATCGTGCAAGCGATAACTTCTTTGCGGTCGGCGCACTAAGTGTGGCTCTCCAAGCTAAATTTTGTGAAGTGCTTGATGTGGTCGATCCTCGGACACCAGACTTCGATATGAACCGATCGGAAGACTATGACACTTTGGTTCGATTTACTAGACAATGTGAGGACATAATTAGAAGTCGATCAGCCGACTTTTGGATATCGAAGCTACGGCAGGCAGGTGTGCCATGTGGACCATTTAATTTCCCGCACGAAGTATTTGATGAGGAGCAGATTGTAGAAAATGATTTCGTGGTGAATCTGGAGCATTCAAAATTGGGAGAATACAAGACGTATGGTACCGCAGTTAAAATGGAGAAAACCCCGGTATTTCCGACTGTTTCTTCTCCAGGATTAGGAGAACATACGGCACAGATACTCGGGGAGTTGGGTTATTCACTGGATCATATCGATCAGCTCATTCGAGACGAGGTGGTTACTCAAGCTGAGTGAGGGGACTTGAAGACATACTGCTAGAGACTTCCCGTTATTTACGAAAGAGTGCCGTTGTACCCGCCTAACGACCCGTAAAATTTGCTTTACGTTTCTCGATAAAGGCGCGTTTGCCCTCACGTACGTCGCTGCTTTGCTCGATCTGCTTCTGTGCTGACCATTCGAATTCAATCTGTTCCTGAAGTGATGCCTCCCATGTGTGCATTACTTCTCGCTTCTCCCACATAAGGGATAACGGTGGTCCATCAGCAAGTTCTCGCGCCATTTCAAGTGCATATGCTCTTGGATCATCAACTAAGGTATTAGCCAAACCGATGCGGACCGCTTCCTCAGCCCTGACATCTCTGCTTGTATACATGAGTTCCAGTGCTTTTCCTTGTCCAACCAATCTCGGCAGGTGATAAGTGAGGCCGCAGTCTGGCCCCAAGGCACGGCGAGTGAATATTGTTAGAAAATTCGCGTTCGGGCCTACAATCCGAATGTCGAATGACAGCGCCAGAGACATGCCGGCGCCGGCACAGACCCCGTCGATGGCTGCTATGGTTGGTTTGTCGATTAATGGCATTGCCATCCCAACGCCGCTCACCCCCATGGAATCGTTTTTTCCTGGCCTTGGATTCGATGAAGACTCTGCACCAGGATCTTCAGCTGTTAAGTCAGCTCCAGCAGAAAATCCTCTTCCCTCGTGTGTCGCCACCACGGCCCGGACTTCTGGATCTGTGTTAAGTCGACGGCCAAGTTCCATAATTTCCCAGAATGTCTTATGCCGCATGGCATTTAATTTTTCAGGTCTGATAATTTGCCATTCAGCAATTTTGTCACTTATGGTGATTCGCAGTTCTTCGAAATCGTCGTAACGCATCACAAACTCCTAACGTAGATTTCCACATAGAAACGAGAAACATACCCCAACTCTCTTGAGCATAAGATAACTCATCGGACAGAGAGAGAAAGCTAACAGATCACCTCGATTTAGTACCAGGTCAGATAGTAGTTACTTGTTAGAATCAGCGGATGACATCTCATATTCCTCAACACGATGAACATAAAGAAATGTCTGACTGGTTCATATCACTGTTTCCCAAAATCCGTCCTGCTTTCATCGCCGATGATGGTTGTTGGATAGCATCTATGATGACCCGTAGCAGCGATCACAATCCTCCGTGGGCGTGGATAGGCTGGGCATTTGACTCGGTGAGTGAAAGAGGAGGGTTCAGCCAACTTCAAGAGCGAATGATAGAAATGCATGGGGAGAAAAGTTGTCGTGGTCACGAGGTACTCGATGAAGCGGTCCGACAACTTGTTACCGAGACGTGCGCTACTGCTTGGAGTCTAAAAAGGTTCGGTTCAAATAATCTCCCGTTATCAAATGGGGCTCACATCGAAAACAGTACATCAGGTAACTGGATTGTCTCGAATGACGGGGATAGAGGCTTTGCAATCAATGTGGTGCGGCTACAGCCGCCCAACACCCAACAGGAAGTGGTGCAACAGATAAGCACGGCCGTCGAAGTAACTAAACGCACTAAACCAGGAGGAATCACGCACATCTATCTATATGTGGATATTTGGCATGATGGTCCTGGTTACGCGCACGGGATCGGGTACGATTTTGAAGTAACCCAGCCAATTATTGATAGTCTTTCGGGTTATGCTGGCGAGCACGGTATTCGATATGTCCTTACAAAGCCCTTCCAGTGGGGTAATCCCGTAGCTGAGTGGCTCTAGCCCGCATGAGACATCGAATGGATATGACTTAGTCGAGGGTGATGAATTAAGAAACAAATACAAGTGTCATTATTGTGGGTGGTGACCTGGTTGACCTAACCATAGCTTATTGGAATTGTTACTAGACTAGAGAAAAATAAAGAGGAATAATTAGGCGTTCGGACGTCGGAGTAAATAATGACTAAAAACCCTATAGAAAACGTTACAACTTTAACCTTTGATATTTTTGGAACTGTACTCGACCTTGCCGGTAGCCTCGTACCCCCCTTAGATGACCTACTGCAAGAATGTGGTAACACAGAAAACCTAAAGGGTGCTGATGTTTGGGCTCATTGGAGATTAAGACAACGTATTGAGCAATACCAAGATAACTTATATATGATGGGTCACAGTGGTTATTTAGCTGTAAAAAGACGAGCCTTGATATATAGTCTAAAAAGCTTAAAGGTTGAATTTACTTATAACCAAATAGATGACTTCATGGAAGCTTATCAATATTTATCTCCGTTCCCCGATGCAATAGAAGGATTGGACAGACTGAGCGAAAAATATAACCTTGTAATGCTTTCGAATGGGGAGCAGAGTTACCTAGAATATTTAGCTAAGAACCGAATTAAACGTGACTTCCAAACTATTTTATCGGCAGAAACAGTGGGACAATTTAAACCCCACCCTGCGGTCTATCGTTTTGCTGCTAAAGAGTTAAACCTTGAACCAAGACAGATAATGATGGTAGCCGCACATTCATTTGATACTTTAGGAGCAAGAATCAGCGGCTATCGAGGCGCTTATGTTAATAGATACGATTTACCGTACGATGAATCAGAGTTGTACAACTTATACATGCCTGACTATACGACAAAAAATTTCCCTGAATTATGTGATCTACTAGGTGTCTAAAAAACTATCCGATAGGATGTTTTCAGATCTGTCTTCCAATATATGTAGTTTGAATCCTCGAGATTGCTATATTTTTCTGAAATCTGCGGATCAGATTCCATCCGTTGCTCTAGTTCTGCTTGTTAGGTGAAGTAAATCCCTTGCTATATAAGGGATATCTGGAAGTATGGTGCCCTCGGGAGGATTCGAACCTCCGGCCTAGGGTTTAGGAAACCCTCGCTCTGTCCCCTGAGCTACGAGGGCATTGTGCAATGCCTCTGGTCAGTCACCTTTGCTCGTGAAGTCTTGTTCGATCACCGCGTCCCACAAACTGACCTGGGGATGACCCAATAGTAATGGAGTGGTAGTGCCACCACCACGATGGCTCTGAACGAAGGCCTCACTCTGCGTCCACGATTCAAAATCTGCCTTCGATTCCCAAATCGTATGAGATGAGTAGTTTAGTCCTTCTTCATCATCTTCTCCCCGAAGAAGAGCAAAGTGAACAATCCCGGGGACTTCATTCAGATAGCTGTCTCGACCTTTCCAGGCGGCCTCGAACGCGTCGCCCGAATCTTTCTTTACCTTGAATGCGTTCATCGCGATAAACATAGTACTTTCCTGTCTGTAGATTTGGATCAATGCTCTTATGTTATTTCGAAGTCTGCAAGAAGTTCTCGCCATTCTCCGGCTGACATACCTACGTCTTCACGAGTGACTTGCTGGCCTTGAAGCATTCGTTTAATTGCTTCTTTTCCGGCAGCCGATAGCCCGATACCACCGACTCTATATTTTGCGAACGAATTGTATACAAGTGGTACCCATAGTTTTACAACTTCGAGCAGTAGATCTGCATACACTCTTATTTCATATTGTGCGTGGGAGTCAGTGCGGAGAGCCAGAAATCCTAGGAGGTTGTGGAGATCTATTTTCCAGTACCACTGGGTATAGAAATTTAATGAAAGATTCATTCGGGCCAGTTCACGGGCGATTCCGTCCTTATCTTCGTCGATGATTTCACCTGAGCTATCAGTGTTTAGGAGAATTTCATAGTTGTCGTACGCACGGGATGCGTCGGTACGAAGTAGTTCCTGCACAAATAGTGCCTGCTCTTCGTTAATCGGCTCATCGGATCTGCCTTGCTTAAGATCCTTATTTTGAGCGGCCAGGATTTCTGTTTGAGGGATATAAAATTCACGATCGAGTATCGAATACCTTGCGGAGATCTCGTTTACGTTAGCAGTACGATGTCGTATCCATTGCCGCGCGACAAAGATCGGCAGTTTCACATGTACTTTCAGCTCGCACATCTCAAAGGGCGTTGAGTGATGGTTCCTCATCAGGTAATTAATGAGTCCCTGGTCAGTATTCACCGTACGAGTACCTTTGCCTGTGGACACGCGTGCAGCTTGTACCACAGCTCCATCATCACCCATGTAATCTACGACGCGGATGAAGCCATGGTCCAACACGGCCATCGGTCGAAATAAAATTGATTCGATTCCTGAGCTCACACTGCGCACAGTGGGAGTTGTATCAGCACGAAGCTCCTCGGCATCTCTAGACATTTGAGCAGGTAAATCAGTTTTACCTCTGTCTAAGCTGTCAGCAATTAATTGTGACTCGTTTGGTTCCAACTTATTGTACCTTTTCCGGCTGACTCATTTCTTCCGTTTCCCTAGAAAGAATACGACTAGAGCAACAATAGCAGCTGCACCGGCCGGCGCGGCATATTTTGTGAAGCGAGTGATTTTATTGTCTACTCTGCCCATTTGCAGCACTGCATCTGGGACTAATCTGGTGACGGGTACATTTGTTGTTTTTGCCTGTGGGCTCGGATCTGACAGGTGCTCAGTCAGTTCCTGTTCTTGAACAGGTTGAGGAGTCGGTTTCACTTCGAGTGATTTGTGTGACCCATTCAGTCCGTATGATTCTTTTCCACTTGCTGAGTTCATACCCTCTGATAAGTCGACTACCCCATAACCGTCTTTTCGACTCGAGGCTCGATACCCGTTGGACGTAGAATTTGGGTCAAGCATGGACGGTGTTGTGGCACCATTGCTACCAAATATACCGTAACCAGTATGTCTCTTTCGTTTTGATATCAATTTTTGTTTGTGCCAAATTTGTCTTGATGTTTTATCTGCTAAAGCTACTGAACGAGGGGGTGTGATTGCCGGTGCCGAGTCTTCATTTGTTGTAGGCGTGGTTGTTTGAGTATCAGTGGTACCGCTGGGCACTGTTGATATGTGCAGAGGTCGGAAAACAAAGCCCGGTTTCGTCAGCGCGAGAAGAACCATCGATCCGGCAACACAGAGTCCAAGCACACTGAACAGTGCCAGAGATCCAATTGCATCTGCCACAACTCCAAGAGGGAAAGACATGACACCCACTGTGGAGAAAGAGAGCATAAATAGACTGAGGACTCGACCATAATACTTTGCGTCGGCGGTCATTAGCATCATCGTGCTGCTTGCCGTCATATAGAATGCGGTGGCTCCTCCCACAAGAGTGATTCCAACCACTGCACCTGCAAACCCAAATAACTGCGATCCGAACGTCATGGTGAAGAATCCGACTGCTGTCACCACCCCAGATACCCACTGCATGAGAGGTTTTCTGTCCCACTCTGCCAGCCAAGTAATCAGGAGCGAACCGATCATGGCACCAACCCCAGCCATCGCAGTAAGTTGACCTGCCTTTGCTTGCCAATCAGTTTCACCAAGGCCAGATTCGACGAACCCGGCTATGAGATTCTGAAAGGGTTGAGCGAAGACAGTCAGGACCAACATTAGGATCATTACGAGTCGGAGGGTTGGTGTTCTGGCTACATACTTCAGCCCGTCACCTATATCTGACCATAGTGCAGATGGTGTTATCTTGGCCCCGCTTTGCCCGTCGTTAATTTTTGGTTGGGCAAGTGCAGACGGAACTCCAAGAAGTGGTAACACTGAAAAGATACCGAGGAGACCGGATGTGAAATAGCCCCACTCATAACCAACATCGAATCGATCGCCCATGTGCGGCAAGATTTCAATAATTGCGACCCCGACCATCGGGCCCGCAACTCGCGACATATTCATTGCCATGTTAGAGACAGCGATGGCGCTGCCAACGCGGTCTGGTGTAACTACTGCCGCCATGAGTGGCATTCTTGCCGGCATTCCGATCGAGATAATGCTTCCTTGGGCGATGCCCAAGAGCAGTAATGAAAGAACACTGATGTCCTCAGTAAGTATTAAAGCACCGGTAATGACATTTAGAGATCCCATACTAGTCATGGTTAAAATAGTCAGGGTTCTCTTATTGACTCGATCTGCAATTGCACCACCAGGCAGTGTGAAAATAATCATTGGGATAGCTGAACTAGCCATTAGCACGCCTGACAGTGTGAATGATTCAGTAAGCTCCCAGGCTACCAACGCGAGAAGTACCATCTGTATATTCATACCGAAAAATGAGCATGTTGAAGAGATGAATAGTTTTCGGTAGTTCGCAACTGATAGCACAGAAAGAGTGGTCATGATTGACGGCTTGCTACGAGTTGTCGTCATAGATGACCTCAGAGAAGTTGCGATGGCGTTTGCATAAGTTAAAAGATTCGTAAATATTCGCGAATCTCTTGACTTCGAATACACTCTAGAATAACGCTCTGGTAGTTAACGAAAAGTAGCTGTCAGAGTCGGTAAATTTGGGGGTAGTATGGCGTCAGCACTAGGTGATATAAAAATACTCGATTTGACGGATCCGCTCGGCCACTATGCAGGGTATCTGCTAGCAAACCTTGGGGCTGAAGTAACCAAGGTTGAACCACCAGGCGGAGATCCGTCTCGTAAATGGGAGCCTTTACTCCCAGACACTCCTGAAATCGAAGCCGGTATGCAATTCCTCCTGATGAATGTTGGAAAGAAGGGGATCACTCTGGATATTCGTGCCCAGGAAGGGAAAGATACATTTCTTAAACTACTAGAGGAAACCGATGTATTACTCCAGTCATGGTCCCCTGACGAAGCATCTGCGCTCGGCTTCGACTCAACAGAATTACGTAAGCGGTTCCCTAATCTTATTAATGCTTCCGTGACCGGATGGGGGTTATACGGGCCATACGCATCGCTCGCGTATTCGGATATTGTGTCACTCGCGATGGCTGGCGTAATGAATCTTTCCGGTTTTGCTGAAGGGCCTCCAACACAGCTGCCGGACAATCAAGGTTTCCATTGTGCTTCACTCAACTTGGCAGCCGGAGTGGTTGCGGCGATATTGGAGCGAGACTCTTCGGGTATTGCTCAAGACGTTGAAGTGTCTATGCATGAGTCATTACTAATGGCAGAAGAAACAGCCATGCAAACTGCGGATATCCGTGGTATTGACCGAGAAAGAACCGGCGGTACAAGCGGTGTTATCGGGATCAAATTGCCCGGGATGGGTTTGTATTCTGCCGAAGATGGATGGGTATATGCCATGGCAGCCGGGATTGCGGGTGCCGGATTTGCTGGATTATTGGAACTAATGGATCTTTTGGGTGACTCTATAGCGGACGAACTCCGCCAAGAGCCATATGCCTCGGTGATGGCAGAATTTTCCAACAGTGCAGCGGTCTTTCGACTACTAGGTGATCCTGAAAAACTGAAAGAAATCGAGGATGTATTTGCCGAGGCTGATGTATTAGTGACGGAGTTTTTTGGGAAGTATCCGAAAGAACAACTCTATGTGGAAGGTCAAAAGCTGCGACTACTGATTGGACCTGTAAATGGGCCAAAGGAATTATCAGAAAGTGAGCAGCTTAACTACCGGAATTGGTTCCGGACGGTAAGTGATCCTGGGAGAGGACGGGAGCTACGATATCCTGGCGCCCCTTGGCAACTTGAGGCAACTCCCGCGATACTGTCTCGGCCGGCACCGCTTCTCGGTGAGCATAATGAGGAGATCTTCACAAGTGTCGGACTGACTGAGTCTGACCTAAGAGGATTGAGTGA
>CAXGQC010000052.1:0-9310 GCA_964011795.1 uncultured bacterium
AGTTCTATTAAGTTGCCATCTGGGTCCCTGAAGTAAATTGAAATCATATCTCCGACAGCACCCTCACGACGAACTGGCCCCTCAATAATTTTTAGGCCCTGCGTTTCCAAAGCAGAGTGCACGTCTGAGATCGGGTCCTCGATTATGAAACATAGGTCAGCTGTTCCTGCGAGATGAATTTCGGCCTTCAGCCAAAAATCCCAGCCTGCAGGATGTAAGTTAATCTTCTGCTCTCCGAAATGAAGTGAGACCCTGCCAGATTCAGAACGTTTGACTGTCATCCCCAGGTATTGAACATAAAAATCTACGCTTTGCTCAATGTCACTCACCGGCACAACCAGATGATCTAAATGAGAAATCCGCATGACATATCTCCGTCCTAATGCTTACCCTTACCCTAGCAAATCTTACAGATCACAATACAACATGGAGGGTCTCGTGGGCGTCGAACACATAGCTCTTATAGCTCAAATCGTGACAGGAGTAGCGACACTAGCTGTTGCCCTATTTCTGGCGAATCAACTTCGTCTACAACGCAATGACTCCGTAAGAGAAAGTTCACTCAGGATGATGAGTGATATGACAGGACTTGTTGTCGATTCTCAGATCATGAACGCGGAATTCGCAGACATCTATCTGAGAGGATGCGAAGATTATGATTCCCTCGATAAAATCGAAACTCATCGATTCAACATGTTCCTGATAATGTACTTTAACCAAACATCTTCATTATGGGCGCACGAAAGCTCTAAGGCAGACCCAAGAAAATCTTTACACAATATGTTACAAACCGGGCCTGGTGTATTAAGCTGGTGGCGATCAATCGGTGTGAATTTACTTGGTGATAATTTCGTAAACTACGTTCACCGAGAGTTATTTGAGGATGGAGAGCTGAGGGAAAGCATATGACGGTTATCGCACTTTTCACCCAAACACAAGCTGGTAGCAAACCAGATCCGCAACGTGAGGTTATTCTCGTGAGTGGTGGAGGAATTCAGTCTGACATCCATGAACATAGAAAGACTCGATCCGTTGTACTCATGTCCACCGCAGACCTGACCAAACTAGAACTCAACCCAGGTGATTTGCGCGAACAAATCACCGTAGATATGCCTGAACTAATGCAATTAGAAGCCGGTAATCAAATCGATATCAATGGAAATATCCTAGAGATCGATGGCGATTGTGATCCCTGTACTCACATAGGGGACTTGCTAGAAATCGAAGACAAAGAAGCATTTCGAGAGACTCTACTTGGGCACCGTGGGAAGCTGGCACGAGTAATCCACACCACTGAATCAGCCAGAATCTCCATCGGAGATCCAGTCAGAGTAAATACGAATCCTTAAGCGCCAGCAGCCTCAACTCTTGCCTGTTCAGCTGCCGCAGCCTCAGCAACTTTGGCTGCTTCCACCACTTCGGGAGAGTAGCCAGCAGGTATCTCGTCGGCCACATCGAAAGGTGAATCCAACTCTAATTCCTTACCCATCTCACGCACTGCAGGTAACACGTCCGAACCGAATAGGCGGAGTGACCTCATAGCATCGTCATGGTCCATTGCACCATCACCGTCCCAAAAAATAATCGAACCTGGTCGTAGTGTTTCCAGCACGTGGCGAATCTTGGGTATAACTGTTTTCGGCGTCCCATACACAATTCCCAATTTCTCGGTTTGTTCCTCGAACGTACCTCGTCGCACGTCACCCTTAGATTCTTCCTTCACCTGAGACTCTTTACCTCGGGCTCGCGCTGCTGCTGGAACCTGACTAGTCGGAAGTAGATTTGTTCGAGAAGTTAGTCCTGGTAAATTCTGAATAAAGCTACGTACATTGCCCTGGTTACCTTCAAGGAACGGATTACTTGGGCCCTGAATGTACTTTCGAGCAGTAGCTTCTGCCAGTTCCTCTGTTTCATCAACATGAACTTTCCAGAGATATCCTCTGTGCTGCGTTCCTGCTTCATAGCCTGCTTCTGCTGCGCACTCCTCGTAATATTTAAAACTCTCAACAGTTGGACCAAGTTCGGTTGCAAGCATCACATATGGATAGTGGTGCTCCGCAGCCCATTTAACGGTATTTCGAGACATAACGCCGGGAATCCATATCGGCGGATGCGGATTTTGATAAGGACGTGACCAGGGGTTCACATATCGCAACTGATAGTGTTCACCTTCCCATCGGAAAGGGCCGGGTTGACTCCATGCCTTCACCACAAGATCATGAGCTTCCTGAAACCGCTCCCAGTTAAACGGTGGCTGAGCATTGTGGGCAACCGACTCGCGGCCGGTACCCCTAACCCATCCAGTGACAAGTCGACCACCTGAAATCATATCAATTTCAGCGAGTTCTTCAGCCAACCAAAGTGGATCTTCCCAGATCGGAAGGACGTTACCTAGTAACACTATTTTAGCTCGGTTAGTAATCCGAGCCAAAATGGAAGCCTCCACATTCATCACCCCGCCCATGCAGAACGGAGTGGAGTGGTGCTCATTCAGCATGAGCCCGTCAAAACCCATCTCCTCAGCAAATACTTTCTCGTCGAGATATCTGTTGTATAGTTCAGCACCGAGTTTGGGGTCATAATCACGGTTTGACATGGAAAGATCTGTGAGGTCTCTACCAGTTGCTCCAAAATAACCGGATTTTTGGTCCTGATACGGACGCTCAGTGAAATAGCCTATGAACATGTTTATCTCCTTCCGATCTCGGTTTTAATTCTTGACGAAGCTCGAGATCAAATCCCTAAATATTTCAGGTTGCTCATGCTCAACACAATGGCCGGCACCTTCAACGATTTCTAATTTTGAGCCCGTAAGGGCGTTTTTATATTGCTCGCCACAAATTTGGGGCACAATACGATCATCGCTACCCCAAACGACAAGCGCAGAAGTATCGACTAAAGACAAGAGCGGCTCTAAAGACCTGTTGTACATCCACGGCTTCCAGGTAAGACGGGCAGTCATCTCTCTGCTGTAATCCCACAACTCTTTATAAACATCTGCGGCATCCGGCCCATAAGTCTGTTCATAATGCTCGTTTGAACTAAAACTGAGCTGCACATATTCGTCCCAGTCCATCATTATCTGATCTTCGATGAGTCCTTCATTCGGTTTCAGTCCTGGTGCCCCTGAAACAATTAGATGTGAAATCGCGTGATTGTTCATGCTTGCGAGCTCAGCAGCAACCCAACCACCCAGTCCACACCCAATCAGCACAACGTCCTCAAGCTCAAGTGTTTCTATGAAATGTCCGGTGAGAACAGCAATATCGCGAACCGAGCGTGCCCACGCAGGACGGTCTGATTGGTTATATCCAGGAAGGTCAGGAACAATAAGATCGAATTCTTCTGCCAGAACTTCGTCTACGGGCATCCAACCGGGATTGCCAGTGGAATGGTGCAGTTTAATTGCTGTGGGACCCGAACCTGAACGGAAGTACCTTAGTCCGAGGTCACCAATTTCTGCTCGCAGTTCGGCTGGCTCAGTTCCCATCCGCTACCTCCGTCGATTTAGTACCATTTACGGTGAACATGGGCACAAGGTAACAGATTTTATCAAGCCTAGGTGGAAAAATGAGCACTGACTTCGATGCGATCATAATCGGCGGTGGACCAGCAGGAAGTACTGCTGCTTCATTACTAGCGATTGAGGGAAAGCATGTGCTTCTCCTGGAACGAGAAGTTTTTCCTCGAACTCACGTTGGAGAATCACTTCTTCCAGCATCACTTCCTATTTTTGATGCACTTGGAATCAGAGAGAAAATATCTAACGCTGGCTTTGTTGAGAAGTACGGCGCTGCCATGGTATGGGGAAACACCAGAGAGATATGGTCCTGGCTCTTCGCCGAAACCAAAGGACCGTATGAACATTCCTACCAAGTTACTCGTCCTGAATTCGATCAAATACTTCTAGAAAACGCAGGGTCGAAGGGCGCAGTTGTGAAGGAGAACTGTCAGGTGATCAGACCACTTGTAGATGATACCGGCACCGTCACGGGTGTTGAGTATTTTGATGAACAGCAAAACCTACAAACGGCGTCAGCCCCCATCACGATAGATGCATCCGGACAACAAACTTTATTTGCAAATTTTTTCGGACTGAAGAATTGGGACAATGATTTCCGACACCTTGCTCTTTACGGATATTACACCGGAGGAGACCATCTTCAACCACCTGATCAGGGCAGCATCCTCATCGAATCCTACGAGAATGGTTGGGCATGGAAGATCCCATTACACAATGGAAAGAGTAGCGTTGGACTAGTACTAGACGAGGCTTGGGGTCAGGAGAAAATCAAACAATTCGGAACCGATGCGTTATTTGCCGGCGAGATAGATAAACTCGTCGAGATAAAGAGCCTGCTCAATTCTGCCACTTTCGATGGTGAAACAATTCTCATCAAAGATTGGTCCTATCTCACTAAACAGATGACTGGTGACGGGTACATTTTGGTCGGAGACGCCGCGTGTTTTATCGATCCTCTTTTTTCTTCAGGAGTTCACCTGGCACTCCAGGGTGGTGTGCTGGCAGCCGCGTACGCAGTAACACTCCTAGAAGATCCGCAACTGGCTCGGAGTGCTGCACGACAATATGAAGCTACATACAGACGCCGATACGGATATTTTCATGAACTTGCTCGACTTTTCTATGGAAGCAATTCATCTTTGAAATCACAATTCTGGACTGAACGTACAATTTCTGCAGATGACTGGTCTACTCAATCTCGTGAAGAATTTGTCAACATAGTTGCTGGAAATTCACCTGAAGGATATGAACGTGTGGTCATCGAACAGGGGCATGCTCCTGAGACATTCGTGACTGCCATTCAGACGGCTGAAATCGAACGTGTAAACCGAGCGACAAAATCACAAGATCTAAATAATCAACAATTAGTTGAAGGAATCCCCCAACTGATCGAGGGTGCTCGACTTGTGAAAGGTGCTGTGCTTGGCAGCCACAAGTATGAGCTCGGTTACCTACTCCAAACAGATCAAAGGCCTGAAGGATATCCAGTGATTACACCGATCGCATTACTCTTGAACCTGTGTGATGGTAAGAGAACTGTCGAACAAATCGCTGGAGAAATGGAAGATCATTTATCTCCTGATGGTAAAGAGATCGTGACTATGGTCGTTGAAGCTGTCAGAAATTTATTAGCTGACGGCCTGGTTCATTTAGCAGCAGATTAGAATGCCTCTTTACCCTGCAAGACCCCCATCCGCCGCAAACTGGGGGTCCTGCCAAAAACGAGAGACTCGCACACTAACCAAAATTTGGTCACTCAAATCAAAACTATTTCCATGTGTGCCTGTAGGTTAACGCGGCAATAGATATATCGTTAACGGCTACCAGAAACGGGCTAGTCACCACCCCTGAGGCGGGGATCCAGTAGGTCTCTGAGAACATCGCCGATCAAATTAAATGCGAGAACAGTCACTGAAATGGCCACCCCTGGGACGATTGCGAGCAATGGCTCCTGCCTCAGAAATCTCTGCGCTGTAGTGAGCATGATGCCCCAACTCGGATCGGGGGGCTTAGTGCCCAAACCTAAAAACGACAATGCCGCCTCAATAATAATTGCCACACCAAACAGTAATGTTCCTTGAACAACAACCGGAGCGAAAGCGTTGGGCAGAAGGTGTCTCCCCGCAATTCTCACATCTCCCGCACCAATCGAAAGAGCACTAGTAATAAAGTCTTGTTCCTTAACCGCCAACGTACTTCCTCGAGAAATTCTTGCAAAAACAGCGATGAAAGGTACGCCGATTGCGATCGTGACATTTTGAATACCTGGACCCAAACCCGTAATTATCAACAATGTAAAAAGGAGCGATGGAAACGCAAAAATTGCATCCATTAATCGCATCAGTATTTCGTC
Organism: uncultured bacterium; assembly: GCA_964011795.1. Classification (GTDB taxonomy): domain Bacteria; phylum Chloroflexota; class Dehalococcoidia; order UBA2979; family UBA2979; genus UBA2979. Next base: position 5,877 of record CAXGQC010000052.1, read on the forward strand.
TCTCCGACCACCCCACCAGCCGGCAAGTATCCCTATCGGCAGGCCGCCTCCTACACCGATCGCAACGGAGGCAAATCCCACGATCAGGGCCGTACGGGAGCCGTGTACAAGTCTCGAATAGGTGTCTCGACCAAGATTATCTGTGCCAAGCCAGTGGTCACTAGTGAACCTCAGCAATGCAGCTTTTCCGTCATACAAAATAGGATCATGTGTCGCAACAAGAGTAGGCACTGCTGCCGCAAAGGCAACTATCCCCAGAATTACGATACTCACTACGCCAATTGGTCTTCGAGAAAATCTTCTCCAAAAGACTACAAGCGGAGATGAAGAATTCAGGATACTAGTATCCGAACTCTTTCCTTCTATTGATGTGTCTGTATTCTCACTCATAATTGCCACCCTATGAGTACCTAATGCGGGGGTCTAAATACGCATAAGAGATATCGACCAGTAGATTCAATGCCAGGATAGTTGTCGCCAATATGAGAACAATGCCCTGGACAATTGGCGTATCCATAATGTATATCGAGTCAATCAGTAGCTTACCGGTACCAGCGAGCTTGAAAATTGTCTCAGTGATGATTGAACCACCAATAATGATTGTCATCTGCAGTCCAAGTACAGTTACAACAGGAATCAGTGCGTTACGCAGTACGTGTCGTAAGACTACCTGACGTTCACCCAGACCTTTCGATCGAGCAGTCCTGACATAGTCTTGACGCATAACTTCAACCATTGCCCCACGGACCTGCCTCGCCATACTTCCAGACGACGTAAGACCTATCGTGAGCATGGGAAGAATCATTGACCGCAAGTTAGCCACGGGATCTTCCAGAAGTGGTGTTGTCCCTAGTGCGGGGAACCAACCCAGCTTTACGGCGAAGAAAATTATCAACACCATAGCGAGGAAAAAATTCGGTATCGACACGCCCAACACCGCAAAGAATGTTAGTCCGTAGTCAAGTACTGTCCCTGGTCTGGCTCCTGCCAAAATTCCAATTGGTACGGAAATAACTACCGCCAGAATCAGCGACAAAATGCCTAGTTCCGCAGTAGTCGCCAGCTTCCGACCGATCAATTCTGACACTTCGGTCTGGGTCCGTAGGCTTGTTCCTAAATCACCCTGAACCACACCGCCAATCCATTCGAAGTACCTGACATGTAGAGGTCTGTTGAGACCTAATGCCTCACGTACCATTTCGATTTGTTCTTGACTCGGTTCCTCTCCAGCAATTCTGCTCGCAAGATCGCCTGGAAGAAGGTTAATTGAGAAAAAAGTAATTAATGTGACTATGAAAAGAACAAATACCGAGGAAAAGGTTCTCCGAAGAATAAAGGTCTGCAACCGGGTTCCCCTCCGATCGGATCCCCTCAAGGGTTCCTAACATGAATTGAAACCCAAAAGTGAAATGTTTAGAAAAAAAGCTGAAGGACCTCTAAGTCAGAAAACCTAGAGGTCCTCAGCAAATATCGCTACGAAATAGCTATGTCGCCATTGCCGAAGTAGAACTTACCAATCGCCGAAGGCGTGTATGTAATATTCTTCTGCATTGCAACAGTGTATGTACTATTTAAGTAATCTACGCCCCAAGCCGAATCAACGTATGCCTGATTCAACTGACTCATAGCTTTCTTCCGGTCCTCAGGATCATAAGCCTCGCCGACTGCACTCATCGCAGCGTCTATAGCCTTTCTGAACTCATCGTCTGGACCAGGAAGAACACCACTGGACTTACCATTGGCGTTCACGATGTACGCAATTTGCTGCCATACGTCAGGACGCACTGACATTCCGGAACTATGTGCACCAATCTGCTCTTCCCAGAATTCCATATAGTAATCCGGGCTCACCTTAGGAATAATGTTTCGCTTAATTCCGAGCTTGGCGTATTGAGCCTGAATCAACTCATCCTTAGCAAGATTCAACGGAGCATTCGAAGTGTTAACGTCGTATTCGAAACCATCCGGGTATCCAGCCAGTGACAGCTCAGCTGCCACTCTCTGAGGATCAAAGTTGAAACCAACAAAGTCAGGGTCATAATCAGTATCACCAAGTGCAGGGCCGAAGAAACCAGTCGTCGCCGGAGTATGGAGTCCACCATATACCAGAGTGTTTAACTCGTCACGGTCAACTGCGTAGTTCAACGCACGCCGGAGATGGACGTTTGTCCAAGGCTCCATATTCATGTTCAACCAAGTACGTATCTTGGCATTCGTCGGTTGCTTCGCAACCGTGATGCCTGCAGCTTCAAGTGTTTCTAGTTGGTTTGGATCTGGGTTGTCCACAATGTCCAGGTCTCCCGAAAGCATTGCGTTAACCTTCTGATCGCTATCCACACCAAACTGGTATACAAGACCATCAACCTTTGGAGCACCTTCCATCCAGTAATTGTCGTTAGCCTTCAAGACGACTCGGTCGCCCTCAAGCTCTTCTACGAACGCAAAAGCACCGGTTCCAACAGGGTTTCGTCCCTGGAACTGATCAGTCGCTTCAACTTGCTTACGAGATACCACCATACCGGGTCGATCCCCAAGCATTCTAAGAAGTGGAGCAAACGGCTGGCTCAGCGTAACTTTAGTTGTGTAGTCATCAATTGTCTCGACATTCTCGAGGTATCCGAGGTCCTGAGCAGTCACTGCCCCTTCAAGGTCACGTGCTCGCTCAAGATGCCATTTCAATTCATCCGCATTGAAGGCAGAGCCGTCGTGGAACGTGACACCCTTTCTGAGGTTGAATACCAAAGTAGTTTTGTCTGGAGTTTCCCAATTTTCAGCTAGGGAGCGACTCTTTGTTGGAGTTAGGCTCTGGTCGTTTCTGACAAGATTGTCGTATACGGACCAAAGGAACTGATGCTCATCACCACCTGTACCCGTGATCGGATCCATTTGAGCGAAGTTACCACTCCCGATACCAGTATTAATAACGCGGCCTCGTGCCGGAGCGGCGGCGGCCGCACTCGAGCTGCTTGAGCTACTTGAGCTACTTGAGCTACTTGAGCTACTCGACGAGGAAGATTCCTCATCATCACTGCCACAACCGATCAAAGCGGCACCAGCTAGACCGGCTCCACCCACTGCGGCTCCGCGCAGCACACTTCTTCGTGAAATTTTGCGTCTGGTCCAATAGTTCGACATGTAATCTCCTTACGACTACTTTCTTTCCTGTTTTCGACAATTCGAAATTCATACATCGTTGATAGGGATTGCCTATCAACGGTCAATGCGAGTGTAAAATCGCTCGTGATCTAGTGTCAATCAAGAAAGTCAAGAATTTATCAGTGGAGCAATAGAGTTTTTGTTCCTGTGGCCATCCAATTAAATGGTGTGTATACAGTTAGTATCAATAATTTCGTACGGGTCCAGTTTAGGACCTCACTGATCGGGTTACTAGCTAAAGTAAGCGCCAACACCTACAAAAACGATACTGCCAAATA